>JBHAES010000355.1:0-4924 GCA_041855725.1 Actinomycetota bacterium | reverse complement strand
GCCGAGGGCGAGATCGAGCGGGCCCGGGCCGAGGCGGCGCTCGCCCGGGAGGACCGGGCCAACGCGCTGGCCGACGTCGCCGGGCTCGAGGCCGAGGTGCGCCGGGCCCAGTCCGAGCGTGACCTGGCGCAGGCCCGCGCGGCCGAGGTCGCGGCCGACCGCGAGTCGCTGGTCAACCAGTTCAAGGTGCTGTCGGCCGAGGCGCTCGAGCACCAGGGCAAGGCGGCCGACCAGTCCGCCGACCAGCGGCTCAAGGCCACCGAGCTGCTGATGGCACCGGTGCGGCAGTCGCTGGAGCGGTTCGAGGCCCGCCTCACCGAGGTCGAGAAGGAGCGCAGCGCGATCGCCGCCGAGCTCAGGCAGCAGGTGCTCGGGGTGCAGCGCACCGGCGACGCGCTGCGGCACGAGACCGCCGCCCTCACCACCGCGCTGCGCAAGCCCCACGTGCGCGGTGCCTGGGGCGAGCTGCAGCTGCGACGGGTGGTCGAGCTCGCGGGCATGGTCGACCACTGCGACTTCGTCGAGCAGGCCACCACCGCCACCCACGAGCGGGTGGTCCGCCCCGACCTGAAGGTGATGCTCGCTGCCGAGAAGTACGTCTACGTCGACTCGAAGGTGCCCCTGTCAGCGTTCCTCGACGCGCAGGACGCCCCCGACGACGCGGCCCGCGCCAAGGCCCTCGACCTGTTCGTCAAGAACGTGAAGACCCACGTCGACGACCTGTCGGCCAAGCAGTACTGGAAGTCGGCCGACACCGGCGGCAGCCCCGAGTTCGTGGTGATGTTCCTGCCGAGCGAGGCCCTCTACGCCGAGGCGCTGTCCCGCAAGCCCGACCTGCTGGAGTACGCGGCCACGCGCAGCATCGTGCTCGCCACCCCCTCCACCCTGATCGCGCTGCTGCGCACGGTGGCGTTCAGCTGGACCCAGGCGTCGCTCGCCGAGTCGGCCCGCGAGGTCACCGACCTCGGCCGCCAGCTCTACGACCGGCTCGGCACCCTGGGTGGCCACGTCGACAAGCTGGGCCGCGCCCTGCGCACCTCGGTCACCGCCTACAACGACGCGGTCGCCTCGCTCGAGTCGCGGGTGCTGGTGACGGCGCGCCGGTTCCGTGACCTCAAGGTCACCGGCGACGAGCTCGACGCGCCGTCGCAGGTCGACCACACCGTACGCAGCCTGGCCGCCCCCGAGCTGGTCGACGACGCGGTCCAGGTGACGCCCATGATCGGGCGCACCTCGAAGCGGGCCCTCGTGCTCGAGGCCGTCCACGAGACGGCCCGCACCACCGCGTCCCTCGCCGCGCCACCCGCCGACGACGCCACGGCCGGCGACCTCCCCGCCACGGACGGCGGCGCCCAGGACGGCGACAGCCCGGGCGGCAGCACCACCGGCGGCAGCACCTCGGGCAGTCGTTCCACGGGCGGTCGCAGCACCTCGTCGGATGCGGCCGACGACGAGCAGCGCATGCTGCGGCGGGCCACGCCCGAGGTGCAGGAGCTGACGCTGTTCGACGCCCTGCGGCGGGCGCAGGGGCTGGGCGACTCCGACACCGAAGCCGTCGGCCACTAGTCTCGCCCCCATGGGGCATACCGCGCCGGTCACGGCCGACGACGTCGACCGGGCCGTCCACCGCATCGCCGGAGTGGTCGACGCCACCCCGCTGCAGCTCAACGTACGGCTCACGGCCGCAGTCGGCGCCGACGTGTGGGTGAAACGCGAGGACCTGCAACCAGTGCGGTCCTACAAGCTGCGGGGCGCCTACAACTTCATCGCCCAACTCGATGCCGACGAGCGAGCCCGCGGCGTGGTGTGCGCGTCGGCGGGCAACCACGGGCAGGGGGTGGCGTTCGCGTGCAGCCGCCTCGGCATCGTCGGGCGAGTCTTCGTGCCCACCACCACCCCGCGGCAGAAGCGCGACCGCATGACCGCGATCGGCGGCCCGTTCGTCGAGCTCGTCGTCACCGGCGACACCTACGACGAGGCGGCGGCCGCCGCCCAGCAGGCCGCCGCCGAGTCGGGCGCGGTGCTCGTGCCGGCGTTCGACGCGCCGGCCACCATCGCCGGGCAGGGCACCATCGGCCACGAGATCGTCGACGCGCTCGGCAGGGCGCCCGACGTGCTCGTCGTGCCGGTCGGCGGCGGTGGCCTGCTCGCCGGGCTGGTCGCCTGGTTCGGGGAGCGTCACCCCGCCACCCGCATCGTCGGCGTCGAGCCTGAGGGGGCGGCGTCACTGCGGGCCGCCCTCGACGCGGGAGCACCCGTCGACCTGCCGCGGGTCGACCCGTTCGTCGACGGGGCAGCCGTGCGCCGCGCCGGCGAGGTGACGTACGCAGTCGTCGCCGCCGCCGACCGCGAGGTCGAGGTGGTGACCCTGCCCGAGGGGGCGGTGTGCAGCGAGATGCTGGCGATGTACCAGACCGACGGCATCATCGCCGAGCCCGCCGGGGCGCTCGCCTCGGGGGCGCTGCCCCGGCTCGGCATCGGGCGTGGCCAGACCGTGGTGGCCGTGGTGTCGGGCGGCAACAACGACGTGTCGCGCTACAGCGAGATCGTGGAGCGGTCGCTGGTGCACGAGGGCCGCAAGCACTACTTCCTCGTCAGCTTCCCGCAGGAGCCGGGGGCGCTGCGCCGGTTCCTCGACGAGGTGCTCGGGCCCGACGACGACATCACGCTGTTCGAGTACGTGAAGCGCAACAACCGCGAGCTCGGCCCGGCGCTGGTCGGCGTCGAGCTCGGCGACCCCTCCGACATCGTCGCCCTGCGGGCCCGCATGGCGGCCTCCCCGATGGCCGTCGAGGCCATCGACCCCGACAGCCCCTTCTACAGGTTCCTGATCTGATGCTGACCTCCACCACCCTCGACACCTGGACCCTCACCGCCGCCACCCCGGTGCCCGTCGACCTGCCCGCCGCCGGGCTGAGCGTGACCGTGCCAGGCTGCGCCCACACCGACCTCATGGCCGCCGGGCTGCTGGTAGACCCCCACGTCGACCTCAACGAGCAGGCCACGGCATGGGTGGCGCAGGCCGACTGGACCTACACCACCACCCTGCCCGAGGTCACCACCCCCCACGCCGACGTCGTGTTCGAGGGCCTCGACACCGTGGCCGACGTGTGGCTCGACGACACCCTCCTCGGCTCGGTCGCCGACATGCACCGCACCTGGCGGTTCCGCGTCGGCCCCGGGCCGGCGGGCCGCCGGCTGCGGGTCGCGTTCCGCAGCAAGGCGAGGGCCGCCGCGGCCGCCGCGCTGGCGAAGGGCCTGGTCGCCGACTACCCCGAACCGTTCAACGCGCTGCGCACGATGGCGTGCTCGTTCGGCTGGGACTGGGGCCCCACCACGATGACGAGCGGCATCTGGCGCCCGGTCCGGCTGGAGACGTGGCACCACGCCCGGCTCGACGAGGTGCGGACCGCGGTCGGCGTGGTCGACGGCGACGGGGTGCTCCACCTCACCGCCACCGCCACCGACCTCGACGGGGCGGGCCGCCTCGAGGTGGTGGCGTCGTGCGGCGGGGCCAGCGTCACCGCGGCACCGGGCCGCATGGAGCTCGTGGTGCCGTCGGCGCGGCTGTGGTGGCCGGTGGGCTACGGCGACCAGCCGCTGTACGACCTCGCCGTCGAGCTGCGCCGCGTCGACGCCGACGGCGGGCCCGCCGAGGTGCTCGACCGTCGCACGCTGCGGGTCGGTTTCCGTACGGTGCACTGGCGCACCGACCCTGACACGACGGGCACGCCGTTCGAGTGCCACGTCAACGGGGTGCGGGTGAACCAGCGGGGGTTCAGCTGGATCCCCGACGACACGTTCCCGCACCGGGTGACGCCGCAGCGCTACCGGGAGCGCCTGGCGCAGGCGCGGTGGGCGCACAGCAACACCGTGCGGGTGTGGGGCGGCGGCATCTTCGAGTCCGACGCCTTCTACGACGCCTGCGACGAGCTGGGGCTCATGGTGTGGCAGGACTGCCTGTTCGCCTGCTACCCGTACGACGAGGAGCCGGCGACGGTCGCCGACGTCGAGGCGGAGGTGCACGACAACCTCACCCGCATCGGGCACCACGCGTCGCTGGTGCTGGTCAACGGCGGCAACGAGGTGACGTGGGGCTCGGTCGACTGGTGGTCGGAGCTGACGGAGCGACCGTGGGGCGACGGGTACTTCCACGACCTGCTGCCGTGGCTCGTCGGCCACCTGACGCCGCACCTGACCTACCTGCCCAACTCACCGATCAGCACCACCGGCGACGCCCACCCCAACAGCGACGACCACCTCACCTCCCACCTGTGGGACATGTGGAACCGGCGCGACTGGCCCGGCTACCGCGACCACCGCCCCCGGTTCGCCGCCGAGTTCGGGTGGCAGGCACCACCCACCTGGACGACCCTGACCGCCGCCGTCCACGACGACCCCCTGACCCCGTCGTCGCCGGCGATGATCACCCATCAGAAGGCGTTCGCCGGTGCCATGAAGCTGATGCGGGGCCTCGCCAGCCACCTGCCGACGCCGACCACGATGCGGGACTGGCACTGGGCCACCCAGCTCAACCAGGCCGACGCCGTGGCGTGCGGGGTGGAGTGGCTACGCTCCACGAGCCCGCACTGCGCCGGCCAGCTGGTGTGGCAGCTCAACGACTGCTGGCCGGGCGTGTCGTGGGCGGCGGTCGACGGGGCCGGCCGCCCCAAGCCGCTGCTTCACGCCATGCGCCACTCGTTCGCGCCGCGGCTCGCCACGGTGCAACCCGACCATGCCGGCCTGCCCGAGCTGGTGTGCGTCAACGACACCCCTGAGCCGTGGCGCGTGACCGGGCGGGTGACCCGCCACGCGTTCGACGGCCGCGAGCTGGCCCACCTCGCCGTCGCCATGGAGGTGCCGCCCGCCGACACCGGCCGGCTGCCGCTCGACGACCTCGGCGCCCCCCACGACCCGGCCGCCG
>JBHAES010000354.1:0-10501 GCA_041855725.1 Actinomycetota bacterium | reverse complement strand
GCGAGGTCGCGCACCATGTCGGGCACCGGCTCGGCCGGCGGCAGCTCGATCGCGCCCGCGCCGGCCGACAGCACCTGGGCGGCCGTCGGCTGGTCGGGCACCACGGCGGTGAGCCGGTAGGTGTCGCCGCGCACCAGCCGCACCGGCGTCATCGCCGTGCCCGTGGCCTCGTTGTAGTAGAACGAGTCGGCGAGCCGCACCCCCCGCTCCCCCGTGAACCTGGCCTGCAGCGTCTGCCCGACGGTCGGCACCCACACGCCGGCGTAGTCGCCGATGGTGACCTGGACGGTGACCTGCTGGCCCACCGTACGGTCGTCGACCCGTTCGCCGATGCGCTTGAACGCGCCACCGCCGGGGGCCTGCTGGCCGATGTCGGTGACGTTGTAGGTGAACCCGTCGTACGCGTCGAGCGTGGCCAGCCGCACCCGGGTGCCCTGCGGCGCCCCCGAGATGGTGAAGAGGGTCTTCTCCTTGTTGTCGGTGTGGTTGAGCCGGAACCCCTGCAGCGGCGACGGGTAGCGGTGGATGTCGAGCGGCGGCTTCACGGCCTCCCGGAACGTCCGCCGCCCCTCTCCCGACGCCAGCAGCGGCGCCGCGGCCACCGCCGCCCCGCCCGTCAGGGCGAGCACCAGCGCGCCGATCACCACCGTCGACCACGGCAGCGGCGGGTTGCCGTGCACGAGCGCGCGCCGCTGCTGGCCGCGCCGGTACGTGGTCCACAGCAGCACCACCACGAGGAACGCCAGCCCCACCCACGCCGGCTGCCACGAGGTGCCGACGCCCAGCGAGAACGCCAGCACCAGCGCCGCAGCCGGCGGCAGCCACCCGAGCAGCGGCCGCCCCGAGCGGAGCGAGATCGTCAGCGCCGCCAGCGCCGCGACCATCCCGGTGAGCACCACCGGCACGAGCAGGTGGCTCGTCTCGCCGATGGGCGGGTCGACGGTCAGCATGCCCTTCCAGCCGAGCACCGGGCCCGCCAGCAGGCCCTGCACCGACCGCAGGGTCGGCACCACGAACGCGAGACCGGCGCTCGGCATCGCCAGGAAGGTGCCCAGCAGCCCGTACGCCACCACCGCGACCAGGGCCGTCACCGCCGTGCTGAGCCGCCGCAGCGCTGACAGCCCCGCCACCGCGAGACCGGTCACGGCGCCGCCCAGCGACGCCACCCACAGCCAGCCGCCCCCGTACGTGGGGAGCCACGCCAGGGTGACCAGCAGCATCAGCGCCAGGATCGCGACGCAGTCGACCACGAGCCACCGCACCACGGCCACGCCCCGCTGGTCGAACACGGTGCCCAGGTGGCCGCGCCGGGCGCGACGCGCCGAGCCCGCGACCCGCGGGGGGCGCCGCTCGACGAGCCGCCGCCCGATCCCCTCCAGCCGGTCCCTCACAGCAGGGCCCTCCGGGCCGCCTGCGGCAGGTCGGCCAGGTCGGGCAGCTGCACCACGGTGACGTTGGAGACGGTGTCGACGCTCAGCACCGCCGTCTGAGACACCCGCACCGCGATCACCCGGCAGTCGAGGTTGAGCAGGGTCGCCGCCTGCCGCACCTTCACCGCCGACACCTTCGAACCGGTGACGAGCACCACGATCGACGCGTTGCCCTCCCGGTCCCGTACGAGCCGCACCACGTCGGTGAGGTGCGCGTTGGCGAGCCGCTCCACCCGTGACAGCTCGTTCATCGCCCGGGTGCTCGTCTGCGCCGGCTGCACGTCGACGTTGGTCACCAGCGCCAGCGGGCTCTCGTCGCGCAGCGCCTGCAGCACGAACGACGCCGCCACCGACACGGCGTCCTCGAACTCGTCCTCCGAGCCGTACGACCCGTCGGCCAGGTCGAGCGCCACCGCTACCCGCGACTGGCGCGTCTCCTCGTACTGGCGCACCATCAGCCGACCCGTCCGCGCCGACGAGCGCCAGTGGATGTGGCGGCGGTCGTCGCCGGCCACGTACTCGCGCAACGCGTGGAAGCTCATGTCGGCGCTGCTCAGCTTCGGGGTGGTGTGGCCCTCCAGGTCGTGCACGAACCCGACCTGCCGGCTCGGCAGCCGCACCGTCCGCGGGTGCACGAACACCTCGATCATCTCGGTCCACAAGGTGTCGCGCCCCATCAGGTTGAACGGGTCGCCCTGCACCGACTGCGCCGGCCCCACCGGCACCACGGCCCGCCGCCGGGTCGGGATCACGAACGTGCTCTCGTGCTGCCCGCCGGCCTTGAGCGACGGCACCGCCAGCGAGGCTGTCCGCAGCCCGATCGGCAGGTCGACCCGGCCCGGCAGCGTACGACGGGTGCCCGCGTTGCGCACCACCAGGGTGCCCGTGGCCCGGTCGCCGACCGCCACGTGGGTGTCGGGCACGCCGACCGCCACCTCGAACCGGGGCCTCCCGATGGTGAACAGGGCCGCCACCGCCACGAGGAGCAGCGCCAGCACCCCGGCCACCCGCAGCTCGGTCCACCGCAGCGGCCACCCGGCCGCCAGCAGCACCACGCCGCTGCCCAGCAGCACCCAGCCGGCCGTTCGCATGCCGAGCAGCTGTGACAGCTTCCGGAGCCGGTCGGCCACGTCGTGGGGGGTGACCGGGTCCACCTCGGGGGGCGGCGCCCAGGCGGGTTCCGCGGCGCCCTCGTACGAGGCCGCCTCGGGCAGCACGGAGGAGGTCATGCAGAAGCACGCTCCGTCGGCGGCGGCACCTCACCGATGATGCGAGCCATCACCGCGACGGCCGTCGTGCCGTTGAACTCCGACTCCGGGTCGAGGATGAGCCGGTGCGCCAGGCACGGGATGGCGAGGATCTTCACGTCGTCGGGCACCACGTAGTGGCGGCCCAGCGACGCCGCCCACACCCGCGCCGACCGGACGAGCGCCAGCGCGCCACGGATCGAGACGCCGAGCCGCACGTCCTCGGCGCCCCGGGTCGCCTCGACGAGGCGGGCGATGTAGTCGAGCACCGACGGCTCCACGTGCACCGACTGGCCCAGCTGGCCCATCTCGGCCACCGCCTGGGTGGTGATCACCGGCGCCAGCGGCAGCGACTGCGGCCGCGACCCACCGGTCTGCAGGATCCGCAGCGTGGCCTGCCGGTCGGCGTAGCCGAGGGTGGTCTTCATGAGGAACCGGTCGAGCTGCGCCTCGGGCAGCCGGTAGGTTCCGGCCTGCTCGATCGGGTTCTGGGTGGCGATCACCATGAACGGCTGGCCCACGTCGTAGGACTTGCCGTCGACGGTGACGCGATTCTCCTCCATCACCTCCAGCAGCGCCGACTGGGTCTTCGGCGATGCCCGGTTGATCTCGTCGGCGAGCACGATCGAGGCGAACACCGGGCCGTGGTGGAACTCGAACAGGCCCGCCTTCTGGTCGAAGATCGTCACACCCGTCACGTCGGAGGGCAGCAGGTCGGGCGTGAACTGGATCCGGCTGTGGGTGCCCTGCACCGTCTGCGCCATCGCGCGGGCGAGAGTGGTCTTGCCCGTGCCGGGGTAGTCCTCCAGCAGCAGGTGACCCTCGGCCAGCATGCAGGTCACGGCCAGTCGGACCGCCTCGGTCTTGCCCATGATCGCCCGCTCGATGTTGCGGACGACCGACGCGAACGTCTCGGCGAACCAACGCGCCTGGTCAGGGGTCATAGCCATGGGTGGTGCTTCTCTCCTTGCTGATCAGAAGGTGGCTCGAGCCGTGAACGTTTCGCCGCCGCCGGTGCACGTGACGGGCACCGAGTCGCCCGGATTGGGGCGGCCGGGGAGTTCCAGGTCAAAGACGTAGTCGAAGGCGAACTCAGTCCATGCGCCATTCGCTTCCTTGGGAGGACTGGTGTTGGTCCCGGCCCCGGCTCGACACTTCAGGTGCCCCGTCGGGACGTGGGTGAGGGCGACCCGTACGGTACTGGGGTGCGTGGCGCCGACCGGCATCGCCTGGACCATCGGCTTCGAGGTGAGCGCCTGCGGCGACGACCTCGCACCGAGGTCGTTCGAGACCTGGTAGGCGACGGTCAGCGGCTGGGTGCGCAGACCCGTCACCGAGTCCAAGGCACCCGCGTTGTGCACCGTGTTGCCGACGGTGATGAGGACCTCGTCGTCGGTGTTGCCGTTGTGGTTGTCCACCGCTGCCTTCCAGTGGAGCCGGTAGGTCCCAGCATCGGGCAGCTCGACGTGGTACCACACGAGCCGCACGGTGGGCACACCCCGCGCTCGTGCCTGCTGCGACAGCTGGCTGAAGGTCCCCGTCTTCTTCTGGGACACCGCTGCCACCTGCCAGCGGTCGGGCGTTCGCGAGTTCGGCATCACCCACTGGTAGTTGAGAGTGGCTCCCGCCTGCCGACGAACCTCACCGGTGCTCTCACGGCGGATCTCCCACCCGTCGATCGCCTGCCCCTGGGCACTGGCCGTCGAACCCGTGATGGTCACCTTGCCGTCACCGTCTTTGACCGTGGGTGTGGTCGGGACGGTCGGGGCCGCGTACGGTGCGACCGCGGCGGCGGTCACCCCCGCCGTCGAGTCGCCAGCAGGGTTCACCGCGATGACGCCGTAGTAGTGCGGGTCGCCGTTGGTGGCGTCGACGGTGGTGTTCGTCCCCCACACGTTGTCCTGCACCACCTCTCTGAGGGCGTCGGGGGTCTTGCCCCGGACGATCCTGTAGTGGGTGGGCTGGTCGCCGTTGTTGTCGGCCGGCGGGGTCCAGCTGACCCGTAGCCTCCCGCCCTGGGTGGCGGCGGTCTCGTCCTCGGCCACGACGCTGCGCGGCGGCGAGGTGGGGGCCGACGGATGGGCCGGGCTGCTGGGGCCCGACGGGTCGGAGGTGCCGGCGGCGTTCTCGGCCGCGATCGTGAAGCTGTAGTCGGTGCCGTTGACCAGGCCCGTCCAGACGTACGAGTTGCCCTGGTCCTGGGCGGCCGCGCTGACGGTGACCGTGGCACCCGACCCGCCGTCGACCATCTGGATGTGGAACCGTGTGATCTGCGTGCCCTGGTTGGCGAGGTCCTTCGCCGCCGGCCACGACAGCACCAGCTGGTTGCCGGTGGCGCCCGGGCCCCGCTGCACGACGGGCGGCTCCATCGGCTCGGGCCTCGTGTTCGGCATGATCACCGCCGACTCGGCCGACTCCGGCCCGGCGCCCAGGCTGTTCACCGCGGCCACCTTCACCAGGTACTGGGCGCCGTTGGTGAGCCCCGAGATGGTGCAGGTCGTGGTCTCGCACCGGTCGTTGGTGCCGGTGACCCCGCCGGGCGCGGTCGCCGTCAGCACGTAGTGGGTGATCGGCAGCCCGTTGTCGAGCGCGGCCGTCCACGTGGCGGTGAGCTCGCCGTTGCCGACCGCGACCTCGCGCGGGGTGCCGGGGGCGCCTGGCTTGCCGCGTACGGTGAGCACGACCCGGCCGTCGACGTTGCGGTCGGCGTCGCCGGTGGCGTCCATCACCGTGTAGCGCACCCGCATCACGCCGACGAAGTTCTCGTCGGGGGTGACCACGACGTTGTCGCCGTCGACCCTCGCCTGGCCGCTGCCCGACTCGACGACCACGGTGGGCAGCAGGGTGAGCGTCGGGTCGGTGAGGCTGGAGCGGTCGTTGGCGGTGACGTTGACCGACGACGGCTGCCCCTGGTTGGCGTCGGGCACCTCGTCGTCGACCACGCTCGTCAGCGGACGCGTCGACGCGGTCACCAGCACCCCGACGACGATGCGGCCCCGGGCGCCGTTGACGTCGACCACCTCGGCCGACCAGCTGCCCCGGCGGCCCTTGGCGTCGACCGCCGCCTCCACCGACACCTGGCCGTTGCCGGTGGACGAGAACGTGATGCCGTCGACGGTCGACCCCTCGAAGGTGCCGAACTCGAACGCGTCGCCCTCGGGGTCGGTCACCAGCTCGAACAGGTTGCGCTGCACCGCCGGCTCGCCGGCCCCCACCTCGATGGTGATGTCGCTGGCCTGAGGCGCCTGGTTGAGGCTCTGCCGCTTGCGGCGCTCCTCCTCAGGCAGCTGCGACAGCGGCCGCGGCTCCACCTTGATGCGCATCGTGATCGTCGCCGACCGGGCGCCCTGCTGGCCCGGGTCGAGGTCCTCGGTCACCTCGAAGGTGACCGCGGCCGGCCCGCTGTAGTCGATGCCGGCCTGGTAGATCAGGTCGGAGGCCGACTCCATCCGGGCCGAGCCGGGCGCCGCCGACACCAGGTCTGCCGCCGTCAGCCGCACCTTGCGGCCCTGGGTGCCTTGCACGTACTGGCCCACCGAGATCCGCAACGGCTCGCCGGCCAGGACCGACAGCTCCATCGTCGGGTCCTTGAGCGTGGGCACCGCGTCCTGCTTGCCGGGCACCAGCACGAACCCGTACGAGGTGTTGCCGTCGGCGTCGGTGACCGCGTAGCGCAGCGTGCGCATCCGGTCACCGATCGGCACCCGGATCACCGGCCCGTTCGCCGTGTCGACCGGCTCCGCCGCCGGGCCGCCGCCCGTGTCGTAGGCGGGCACCGACAGCACCAGGTCCTTCTTGGGGCCGTCGGGGTCGTAGTCGTTGCTGAGCACCGGCACGTCGACCGCCTCGCGCAGGAACACCTGCGTGGCGTCGACCAGGTCGTCCTGCGTGACGGGGGCCGCCAGCGGCGCCTGCGCGTCGGAGACGAGGGTGACGTTGCCCGACGACACCTGGCCGCGGGCGTCCTTGATCGTGTAGGTGCCGACCCAGCGTCCCTCCTCGGCGGGCATCGTGAACGAGATCGTGCTGTCGTCGTTCACGGTGACCGGCATCGGGAACGACACCGACTCCTTGCTGACCAGGCTGATCTTGTCGCCGTCGACGTCGAAGTCGTTCACCAGCGGCGCCACCACCACCTCGCGGCCGGGCCGGGTGGTGATCGAGTCGTCGACCGCGGTGGGTCGCGTGTTCTCGGTGCTCGCCGGCACCACCCCCACCCGGATCTCGCCGACACCCTTCGCGCCCGAGGTGTCGGTGACCACGTAGGTGAAGCTGTCGGTGCCGCGGCTGTCCTTGTAGGCCTCGTACTCGAGCCAGCGCGGCCCCACCGACAGCACGCGCCCCAGCTTCGGGCCCGTGTGCAGCCCGACGAGGCGCACGGTGTCGCCGTTGGGGTCGATGTTCTGCAGCGGCACCTGGATCCGGCTCACCGACCCGGCCAGCACCCGCCCTGTGACGAGGGTGGGGGCCGGCGGCTGGTTCACCACGTCGGCCGAGATCACGTTGAACCGCACCTGCGCCGACGCCTTGCGGCCCAGGCTGTCGACGACCTCGTAGGTCGCGGTGACCCGGCCCGGCACCGACGGGGCGACGAACCGGACGTACTCCCCGTCGACCCACGCGTTGCCCACGTTCTCCAGCAGCTTGGTGTCGAGCGACAGGTCGAGACCCACCGGCGAGTAGTCGTTGGCCAGCGGCCGCACCGAGACGGCGTCACCCACCCGTACGTTCACGTCGTCGGCCACCGCCATGGGCCGCACCTCGCCGATCGGGTTGGTGGGGATCACCACGATGGTGCCCGGAACCACCGAGCGGCCGTCGCTGACCTGGTAGGTGAGGGTGACCGGCTTGTCGTGGGCGACGATCTCCTTGATCGTCATCAGGTGCCGGTCGCGCATCTCGATCTGCAGCCCGGGCACGGTGGTGTAGGTCTGCACCACCATCACGTCGCCGTCGGGGTCCTCGTCGTTGATGAGCGGGTCGATCGTGACCGAGCCGCTGTGGGTGAGCAGCGCCACGTCACGCTGCGCCACCGGTGGCTGGTTCGAGACGCTGCGCTCGGTGACCTCGACGCGGACGAGCCCGTAGGACCACGGCCCCGACGACACCTTGTAGCCGATGTAGTAGGTGCCCGGCAGGTCGGCCTTGAAGCGGAACGTTCCGTTGGGGTAGTCGGGGGTGACCTTCGGGCCCGCCGGCGCCGGCGAGTCGATGTTCATCAGCGTGAGGTTCACGCCCTGGTCGTTGAGCAGCGGCTTGACCTCGATCTCGGTGCCCACGGTCGTGGTGTAGAAGTCGCCGTTGGCCAGCGGCGGCACCTCGGAGGCCCGTCGCACGTCGAGGGCCAGGGTGCCGGTGGTGGACTGGTGGCCGTCGAACACCTCGACGTGCACGGTCTTGACGCCGGTGCGCTTGCCGACGTCGGTGAAGGTGACGGTGCCGTCGGGGGTGAAGGTCACCTCGTCGTCGGTGCCCTCGATGGTGGCGTTCTTCAGCACGAGGTCGTCGCCCTCGGGGTCGCGCCAGTCGAGGAGGGCGCGGATGCTCGTCACCTTCCCGGACGCGACCGGCACCGCGTTGCTGCGCCACTGCACGGGCGCGGTGTTCTGACTGGCCTGGTCGCCCGACAGCAGGGTGAGGGTCACGTTGGCGGAGGCGGCGAACCCGGTGCCGTCGTTGATGGTGTAGCGGAACGTACGGGTGCCCGTGGCGCCGGGGTCGACGGTCACCTGCAGGCCGCCGCCGCCGCGGACCCGCTGGTAGGTCACCCCGTCGCCGGGGGCCGGGTCGGCGGCGATGACGAGCACGTCGCCGTCGGGGTCGGAGTCGTTGTCGAGCACCGGCAGCACCGTGGAGCGGCCGGCCCGGGCCTGCAGCACGTCGTCGACGGCGATCGGCGGGTTCTTGCCGCGCTGCGGGTCGACGGGGCGCACGTCCTCGGGCTTGGGGTCCTTCTGCTCGACGGTCTTGGGCGTCACCTTGTCCCAGTCGGTGATGAGCCGCATGTTGTCGTCGACGAGCCACACGTAGCCGGTGCGGGAGTCGTTGAGGATCACCACGTCACGGTTCGTGCGCAGCTGGAGCTGGGCGTTCTCGGGCAGCTGCGGGATCTCCTGCACCCGGGGCTGCTGGTCGGCGCAGCTGGAGACCACCCGGGAGCCGATGACGGCGTGGATGCACCGGCCCACGACGACGGGGGTGCCGGGGGTGCCCTGCGGCGTGGCCCCGAGCGAGCGCACCTCCTTGACGCCCATGCCCACCAGGCCGGTGGCGGTGGCGAGGATCGCCGACAGGTTGCCGTTCATGTGCCCCGTGTCGGCGGCCGGCTCGGCGAGGCGCGCGGTCGAGCCGAGCACCACCTCCATGGGCGCGTCGGCGCCCTCGAACCACAGCAGCTGCTTCGTCCGGTCGAGCACGACCGCCTTCTCGCCGACGGCGCTCAGCTCGACGTTGGGCTGGGTGACGTCGAGCGCCAGGGGCACCTTCACCCTCGTCTCGCGGTCGCCCACCCGCTTCACCAGCTGCGAGTCGCGCAGCGACAGCCCCAGCAGGGTGCCGTCGACGGTGATGGCGACCCGGGCGCTCTCGCCGAGGTCGAGCAGCGCCTTCTCCTTGGTGAAGTCCTTGGCCAGCACGTCGGCGGTGGGGCCGAACCAGACGGCACCGTTGATGCGGCCCAGCACCGCGGCCTGGCCCGCGTTCGTCACGAGCTCGCCCGAGTCGGGCAGGGCGACGGTCGGCCCCGGCTCGCCGGACGCGGCGTCGAAGGTCTGCACCTGGTTCGACGACGGGTTCGACACGACGACCGAGCGTCCCTCCTGGCGGATCTCGAAGCCCGAGTCGGCCATGCGGAACGCGGTGGCGAGGTCCTTGATCTGCGTGTTGACGAGCCCCAGCAGGGCGCCGTCGTGCTTGACGGCGAACACGGCCCCGTCGTGGAGCCGCAGGTCGGCGGTCTTGAAGCCCGGGGCGAGCACGGCGGCCGCGACGAGCGACAGCCCGAGGACCCCGACGAGCACGCCCGCCCAGGTGCGTCGTACGGCTGGCGGGACGACACGCTCGATCACTGATCGCTTCGCCTTCACCACACCTCGCTCCACGTCGCAGGTCGCCGGTGGCCCCCGCACCGGTCACCGGGCCATTGTCGCCTGAAGGACTCGCGGCGGCCAAGCCGGATGAGGGCCCTGCCAGCCGCAGCTGTCAAGCCGGCTCGCCGATCGTGATGGTCGCTCCGTCGCCGAGGTCGAGCACCGTGCCCAGGGGCACCACGAGGGGTGCACCCGGCGTCATGCGCTCCGCCGCCTCGCCGGGCCGCACCACGAGGGTGCCGTTGGTGGAGTGCAGGTCGGTGGCGACCACGTCCCACTCTCGTACGGCGACCCGCACGTGGGTGCGGCTGATGTCGCTGTTCGGGCTCGGCACCGGCAGCAGCATCGGGTTGGCGTCACCCTGCTGCGGCGACGGGGACCGGCCGATGAGCACCGTGTCGCTGAGGTCGGCGGTGGCGCCGCCCGAGGTGACGAGCGTGGCCATCACCGGCCGGGCCACGAGCTTGGGGTTGGCCCGGTCGACCGCGGCGCCGCACCGGCGGCAGGCCTCCTGGTCGGGCGGGTTCGGGTGACCCTGCGGGCACATCCCGGCCAGCACCAGCGCCGCCCCGCCAGACCTCGCGGCCAGGTTCGGCTTGTGCGAGTTGGCGATGCTCGTGGAGAACACGGTGCCGCCGTCGTTGTCGGTGTCCTCGTCGACCGGCTGGGTCGGGGCCGGCTGGGGCCGGGCCTGCGGCGGCTGCTGGGCCGGCGGGCGCTGGACGGGGGGCTGCTG
>JBHAES010000353.1:0-2747 GCA_041855725.1 Actinomycetota bacterium | reverse complement strand
CAGGTGGCTCGACAGCAGCACCGTACGGCCCCGGGCGCCGAGATCGGCGATGGTGCGCCGCACCTCCTGGATGCCTTCGGGGTCGAGACCGTTGGTGGGCTCGTCGAGGATGAACAGGTCGGGGTCCTTGAGCAGGGTGGCGGCGATCGCGAGCCGTTGCCGCATGCCGAGGGAGAAGCCGGTGATCCGGTCCTTGGCGCGGGGGAGCAGGCCCACCTCGTCGAGCACCTCGTCGACGCGGCCGCCGGGGGCCCCGGTCGCGTCGGCCAGCAGCGTGAGCGCCTGGCGCGCCGTGAACGACGGCAGGAACCTCGGCGACTCGACGATGGCGCCGACGCGTCCGATGACCTCGCGCAGGCCCTGGGGCTGCTCGCGGCCGAGCAGGCGCCATCGGCCGGCGTCGGGGCGGACGAGCCCGAGCAGCACGCGGATCGTCGTGGTCTTGCCCGAGCCGTTGGGCCCGAGGAACCCGTGCACGCCACCGAAGGGGACCGTCAGGTCGAGCCCGTCGAGGGCCCGGTGGTAGGTGCCTTGGCGTCCGTAGACCTTCACCAGGCCGCGCGCGTCGATCGCGAGCTCCCGGTCGTCACCACTGAATCTCATGCCCAGCACACGCGCCAGCGACCGCATCGGTTGTCATGTCCGCGGGCTGGCTACGGCTTGAGCGTCACAGGAAGGTGCTTTAGCCTTGAACCGACACGGCCCGCCGGCTCCTGTGGCGGGCCGCTCCGCCGCCGCGCTGGGACGGGCGGCGGATCCCGGCGAGGGAAAGCGTGATACGTGACCGAAGGCCGTCCTGACGACCCCACGCAGCCCTCCCTCCCGCAGGGCCTCTACCGCCGCGACGACGACGCCACCGTGGTGGTGCCGACCGTCGGTGACGACGCCACGATGGTGCGTACGGTCGAGCACCTGCAGCCGGCGCCGCCCACCGAGCCGCTGCCGGCGGAGGACGACGAGACGCGGCCCCGGCGGCGTCGGCTGTGGCCGGTGGGGGTGGCGGCGACGCTGCTGGCGGTCGCCGGGGGTGCCTACGTGACGGGTTACCTCATGGCCGGCGACATGACGCCCCGGGCGGCGTCCGTGGCGGGGGTGGCCATCGGCGGCCTGACCCGCGAGCAGGCGGTGGCCCGCCTCGACGCCGAGCTGCAGGCGAGGGCGGCCACCCCGATCACCGTGACGGTGGAGCAGAAGAGCGGCACCGTGACCCCGGCCGACGCGGGCCTCGCGTTCGACGCGGCCGCCACCGTGGACGCGTCCGGGGTGGGACGCAGCTGGAACCCGGTGCACATCTGGCGGGTGCTCACCGGTGGGGGCGCGGTCGACCCGGTGGTCACCGTCGACCGGGCGCGGCTCGAGGCGGCGGTGAGCGCGTACGCCGCACAGGTCGACGCCGCACCCGTCGACGCCGGCCTCGCCTACGCGGGCCCCGTGCCGACCCCGACGCCGGCCGCCAAGGGGCTCACCGTCGACGTCAAGGCCACCGCCGACGTCGTCCGGGCGGCCTACCTCACCACCACCGAGGTGGCCGGCAAGGCCGACGTCGCCGAGCCTGCCGTCACCGACGCGGCGGTGGCGCAGGTGGTCGAGTCGTACGCGAAGCCCGCGGTGTCGGGGCCCATCACCCTCGACACCGGCAAGGGGGTGGTGACGGTGACCCCGGAGCAGATCGCCGCGGCCACGACGTTCCCCGTGGAGGGTGGCCGCATCCAGGGCCGCACCGACGTGAAGGCCCTCTACGCCGCCGCGCAGCCGGCGATCAAGGCGCTCAAGCTGGGAGAGGCGAAGGACGCCACCATCACCATCGGTCCGGCGGGCACCCCGGTGATCACGCCGTCGGTCGACGGGGTGACCCTCACCGAGGAGGAGTTCACCGCGGCGGTGACGCCGTTGGTCACGAAGGCGCAGGACCGGGCGGCCACGCCGAGCCTCGGCGCCCAGAAAGCGGCGTTCACCACCGCCGACGCCGAGAAGCTGGGGGTGAAGGAGGTGACCGGCGAGTTCACCACCTCGTACCCGCACGCCGCCTACCGCAACACCAACATCGGGCAGGCCGCCAAGACGATGAACAACACGCTGCTCAAGCCGGGCGAGACGTTCAGCCTCAACAAGATCCTGGGGGAGCGGACGGCGGCCAACGGCTACGTGGAGGGGTACGTGATCCAGGGCGGGGCCCTGATCAAGGAGACCGGCGGCGGCATCTCGCAGAGCGCGACCACCGTCTACAACGCCATGTTCTTCGCGGGCCTCAAGGACGTGGAGCACCACCCGCACATGTTCTACATCGACCGCTACCCGGCCGGGCGGGAGGCGACGGTGTACTACGGGTCGCTGGACCTGCGCTTCCAGAACGACACCGACTACGGGGTGCTGGTGCAGGCGTTCGTGAACCCGTCGAGCCCCGGCAAGCAGGGCTCGATCACGGTGCGGATGTGGTCGACGAAGGTCTACGACAAGGTGGAGTCGTCGGAGCTGCGCCGCTCGAACTACACCTCGCCCACCACCCGGACGTCGAACCACCCCAAGTGCGAGCCGCAGGGCAGCACGCCCGGCTTCGACGTCAACTACGAGCGGCTGTTCTACAAGGGCGGCCAGGTGGTGCGCACGGAGAAGTTCTTCTGGCGCTACGCGCCGCAGGACCGGATCGTGTGTGCCTGACCGGGTGCCCGGAGGGGTAGAGTCGCGGGTGCGGGCCGAGGCCGGCCCCCGAGCTTCGAAGGAGCCACAGTGACCTACGTCATCGCCCT
>JBHAES010000352.1:0-4802 GCA_041855725.1 Actinomycetota bacterium | reverse complement strand
CGTCGACGGCACGGCTGGCGCGGGCGTGCTCGGCCGACCAGGTCGAGGAGCCGGCCTCGGCTCACGGCCGGACGTCCGGCACCGACGCAGTGGTGGGTGGGCGGCCGCGGGATCCGCGTCGACGCCTCCCCGTACGCGTTACCGCCCCGATGCCGTGATGGCGCGCTCGACGGCCGCCCGCGCCTCGTTGGTGTGGCGCTGGTAGGCCGCCAGGTCACCGTTCCTCAGCGCCTCCTCGGCCGCGGCGAAGCCCGCCCGGGCCTCGTCGAGCGCCTTGTTGACCGCCACCTGGTCGACGGTGCCCGTGCCGGAGCCAGCGGGCGTCTCGGGCGTGCCGGTGCTCGGCTGCTCCCCGGTGCTCGCGCCCGAGTCGCCCGAGAACACCTGGTCGAGGGCCTCCTGCAACGTCTCGGCGATGCCCGTCCGGTCACCGAAGCGCACCACCACGTAGCGCAGCACCGGGAACGCGCCCGAGGTGGTGTCCTGGCGCTGGGTGTAGATCGGCTGCACGTAGAGCAGGCCGCCGCCCAGCGGGATCGTGAGCAGGTTGCCGTAGAGCGGTTTCGCCGTCGAGTTCGGCTGGTTGAACGGCTGCAGCACCTGCTGCACCTTGCTGTCGGAGGCGATGGAGTTGTTGGCCTGCCCGGGACCCTCGATCTGCTGCGTGTCGCTCATGCGCAGCACCCGGATCCGGCCGTAGTCGGGGCTCGCCGCGTCGGCGACCACCGCCATGTACGAGGCCAGGTTCACCCGGTTGACCGGGGTGTAGACCGCCGTCTGCGAGAACACCGGGGCCGCGTCGCCCGGCACCACCACCCCGTCGCGGGTGGCCTCGGGCCACTTGATCGACAGGAAGTAGGTCGGCTCCTTCGGCTTGGGCCGGTTGGGCTGGTCCTTGTCGTCCTTGCTGGTCGGGTTGGGCGGCACCACCCACTGGTCGGCCTGGTAGTACCAACCGGCCGGGTCGGTGATGTGGTAGCGGGCCAGGATCTCGCGCTGCACCTTGAACAGGTCCTCGGGGTAGCGCAGGTGGTCGAGCAGGTCGGCCGAGATCGCCGACCTCGGCTGCACCGCCCCCGGGTAGACCTTCATCCACGTCTGCAGCAGCGGGTCGGACTCGTCCCACGCGTAGAGGGTGACCGTGCCGTCGTACGCGTCGACGGTGGCCTTCACCGAGTTGCGCATGTAGTTGAGCGTGGTGTCGAGCTGCAGCGCGTTGCCGGTCGGCGTGGTCGCGTCGGCGGTGGCCGACCCCAGCTGCACCCGCTGCGAGTTCGGGTAGCTGTTGCTCGTGGTGTAGGCGTCGACGATCCACACGATCCGCCCGTCGACGATGGCCGGGTAGGCGTCCTGGTCGGGCGTCAGCCACGGCGCCACGGCCTTCACCCGCTGCGCCGGGGTGCGGTCGTAGAGGATCTTGCTCTGCGCGTTCACCCGGTTCGACAGCAGCAGGTTCACGTCCCCCATGCGGATCGCGTACAGCAGCCGGACGAAGGGGTTGCCGATCGCCACCCCGCCCGCGCCGTCGTAGGTGTTGAACTGCTCGCCGACCGCCTGGCTGCTGCCCGGCGTGTCGAACTCGATGGGGGCGGCGCCGTCGGGCTGGCCCACCACCACCCAGCTGGTCTGCAGCTCACCGAAGTAGATGCGCGGCTGCTGCGGCGTCAGGCGGCCCACGGTGGGGATGTCACGGGCGAGCCACTCCGGCTCACCGCTGGGCTGGCGGCGGTTGCCATAGGCGGCCACCACCCCGTAGCCGTGGGTGTAGACGGTGCGGATGTTGTTCCACTCCTGGTTGGGCAGCCCCGACTGCTGCACCTCCCGGGTGGCGATCACCACGTCGGTCTCCTGGCCGTCGATGGTGTAGCGGTCGATGTCGAGCACGTCGGCGAACGAGTAGAAGCCGCGCACCTGCTGGGTCTGCTCGAACGTCTGCTGCACCATCGCCGGGTCGATGAGGCGGATGCCCGGCAGCGCGGCCGCGTCGTTGCGCAGCTGGCCGGGGGCGGCGGTCGTGCGCGCCGAGTAGTCGTACACCTCGGTGCGCTCGACCCCGTACGCGGCGCGGGTGGCGGCGATGTGGCGCTCGATGTAGGGCCGCTCGCGGTCGGGCTCGTTGGGGCGGACGTCGAACTGCTGCACGATCCCCGGGTAGACGAGGCCGACGATGAGCGACGTGATCACCATCAGCACCACCGAGGCGATGGGCAGCCGCCAGCTGGGGCGCAACGCGTTGCCGAAGAACAGGGCGGCGGTGATGAAGGCGGCCACCGCCACCACGATCATCGCGTTGGCACGGGCGTGGTCGTCGGTGTAGGTGAGGCCGTCGAGCAGCCCGTTGGACGAGAACACCAGCCCGTAGCGGTCGAGCAGCTGCTCGATGCCGTAGCTCACCAGCGCCAGCCCCAGCAGGATCGACAGCTGGGCGTGGGCGCCCCGGACGGGGCGGGGCATCGACCGGCTCGTCGTCAGCGAGCCCAGCGCGAAGTGCACTGTGGCCGCCGCGCCCGCCGAGACCAGCAGCAGCGACAGGGCGTAGCTGTTGAGGAAGCGGTACCACGGGTAGCCGAACACGAAGAACGACACGTCGAGGCCGAACCGGGGCTCCGTCACCCCGAACGGGGTGGAGTGCGACCACGCCAGGTAGTCGGAGGTGCGGGCGGCCGCGGTCACCCCCGACATGAGGCCGAACAGCACGCCGGGCACCAGCGCGACGAGCCAGCCGCGCTGGTCGAGCAGGTCACGGTAGCGGGCGAGGAGGGGACTGGCCCCGGCGGCGCCGTCGCGCGAGATGCGGTAGGCGACGACGATCGACGACATCACCGCCGCCAGCATCACCAGGCCGAACACGGCGAACATGCCGACCCCGGTCCACAGCTGGATCGAGAACACCTGCGGGAACCCGAGGGCCCGGAACCACAGCATGTCGGTCCACACCTCGGAGAACAGCATGAGGCCGTAACCGAGGACGGCGACGACGACCACGGTGGGCAGCAGCGATCCCCTCCGCTGCGGGAGGCTGGTCACGTTGGCCGACACGGGGGTCTCCTTCGACTCGGGGTTCAGTCCAATGTAGCGGCGAGCGCCGCCGCCAGCCCGGGCACCATCGCCTCGCCGCCCAGCAGCTCGGCGGGGTGGCTGCGCAGCCGGGCCACGCTGTGGCGCGCCCCGTCCCGGGTGGCGCCGGTCACCACCCGGACATCGTGGCGCTCCGGGTGCGCCGCGACGAACTCGGCCGCCCCCTCGGGGGGGATCTCGGCCTCGAGGCCCGCCGGCAGGAAGCTGCGCTCCACCGCGAGCACGCACCCGGTCACCGCCGGTGGCCACGCGATGTGGGCGAGCGCCTGCAGCAGGTCGCGCCCCTCGTGGAACCCGTCCTGCTCGATGCTCGACAGGTGATCGTCCGGGTGGGCGACGCCCAGCCGGTCGGCCAGCGTCGGCTCGGCGGCCAGCAACCGGGCCGTGGGCACGAGCGCGAACAGCCGCGCCGGCTGGTCCCACCCCGCGGCGCCCACGTGACGCTCCACCTCGAGCAGCGCCGCCACGAGCGCGTCGTGGTCGGTGCCCGGCGCCCTGGCACCCACCTCGCCCGGCGCCTCGTCGAGGGGCGCGTCACCCGGGCCACCGCCGGCCCCCTCACGGCTCAGCACCGGGGCACCTGGGCCGCGCGTGCGGGGTCGTCGAGGTCTCGCAGCGCGGTGATCGCGTCGCTGAGCGAACCGACCTTCGCCAGCGTCATCGACGTGGACACCCCGCTCGTGTCGGCGCAGTTCGCCGCGGGCACGAGGAACACGGTGGTGCCCTGGCTCTCGGCGCCGGCGATCTTCTCCTGGATGCCGCCGATGGAGGTCACCTGGCCCGACGCCGTGATGCCGCCGGTGCCCGCGACCTTGCGCCCCTTCAGCAGGTCGCCCGGCGTGATGCGGTCGTAGATGGCCAGGGCGAACACCAGCCCCGCCGAGCCGCCGCCGATCTCGGGGTCGACGCCGTCGTATCGCACCTGGGGCTCGTGGTCGTAGCCGGTGGTCCACGTCACCCCGACCGTGGCGAGCTGCCCGTTGTTGGCCGACCCCACGGTGTCGATGGTGGTCGACATGGGCTGGCCCTGACGCAGGTAGCCGACCACTAGCTTCTGGCCGACCCCCTTGTCGCGGATCATCGCCTGCACGGAGTCGACCGTGGTCACGTCGACGTTGTCGATCTTCACCACGAAGTCGCCCGGCTCGAGCTTGCCGTTCGCCGGGCCCGACACCCGTACGGCCTGCACCATCGGCAGCTCGCGCACCGTGACCCCGGCCGAGCGGAGGGCCGCCACGACCGCGTGGTCCTGGGCACCCTTCATCAGCTGCCGCTCCTGCTCCTCGACCTGCTCGGGGGACCGGCCCGCCGGGTACACCGCCCACCGGGGCAGGACGTCACGGTTGGGCAGCACGTAGGCCAGCATCGCCTCGGGCAGGCTGAGCGCGGAGTCGGCACGCGTCTGGTAGACCGTCGTGAGCCGCAGCTCCCCGGTGGTCTCGTGGGTCTCCAGACCCTCGACCGTGATCACCGGCGTGCCCTGCGCGGTGGTGCCGAGCACGTCCTGGGTGCCGCCCGGGGTCCACGTGACGAACGGGGTGGGTGTGAACGCCAGCACCCCGGCGCTCACCACGAACAGGATCGCCGAGACGACCGCCGTCCACGTCTGCCTGGTCATGCCTCACCTCCCCCGCGACGGACGCGCCCGGGTGCCGCGGGCACCGCCCGCCGCACGCCCACCTGCTCGAACCCCGACCACGCCGAGAACAGTACCCGAGGGTCCT
>JBHAES010000351.1:0-3663 GCA_041855725.1 Actinomycetota bacterium | reverse complement strand
GAGCCGAGATCGACTCCAATCTTCTGCCGACCACTCCGCCAGCAGGGAGCCAGCACGCAGCGACCAGCCGGGCCGCACGGGGTGGCGCCGAGATCGGCTCCCCTCCTGCGACCGCCCCCTCGGGGGGAACTTCCTGCCGGGGCCTGCGGCTACCGGGTCGCTGAGGGGGTGGCGGACGGGGTGGGATCGCTGCTGGGCGTGGCGCTGACCGTCGGCGTGGGGGCTGCCTTGGCGACGACGATGGTGAGCTCGGTGGTGCGGTCGACGGTGGTGTCGGCGACCGGGTCGGTCGACAGGACGATCCCGGCCGTGCTGGTGGACTCCTGCTCGACGATCTTGTACTTGGTGAACCCGGCCTCCTGCGCCGCCTTGATGGCGGTGTCACGGGTGTAGCCGACGAGGTTCGGCACCTTGGAGCGGCCCGTGGCGTAGGTGACGGTGATGGGGGTGCTCTTGGCGATCACCGCGCCGTTGGTCGGGTTGGTGGAGATCACCTGGTTGGCCTTGGCGGTGACCGGCTCGCTGGTCGCCTCGACCGCCGTCACCTTCGTGAAGCCGAGGTTGGTGAGGGTGCGCACGACCTCGTCCTTGTCCTTGCCCACCAGCCCGTTGGGCACCTCGGCCTTGGCAGGGCCGACGTTGACGGTGATCACCACGGTGGTGTCTCGGGGAACCGACGTGCCCATCACGGGGCTCTGGTTGGTGACGGTGCCCACGGTGGCGTCGTCGGCGCCCTCCACGTTGCGCACCTCGACCTTGAGCCCCTGCTGCTCGAGGGTGGAGGTGGCCACGTCGACGGTCATCGTACGCACCGACGGCACCTGCACCATCGCGACCGACGGGGTCGGCGCGGGCTTGGTGGCCTCACGGACGGCGAACACGCCGGCCACGCCGGCCACGAGCAGCAGCACGAGGCCGACGACCAGCCACACCCGCTTGGCGTTCGACCGCTGCTGCGGCTGCTGCTCGTCGTAGCCGACGGCACGCCGCGGGGTGTCGCCGGTGGGGGCCGCCACGGCGGTGGCGGGGTCGGGCGACGGCATGCCCTGCGCCGGCAGCACCGACGTGGCCATCGGCGGCGACGGCACCACCATCGTGGGCGCGTACGCAGGGTCGGGCGACACCGGCACCGAGGCCGGCACCGGCCCGGCGAGCACCGGCTGCCCGGCGAGCAGCCGGGCGATGTCGTCGCGCATCTCCTTGGCGCTCTGGTAGCGCTGCGCCGGGTCCTTGGCGAGCGCCTTGAGGGTGATGGCGTCCATCGCCGGGGTGATCACCGGGTCGAGCTCCGACGGGGCGGGCGGCGTCTCCCGTACGTGCTGGTAGGCCACCGACACCGGCGAGTCGCCCTGGAACGGGGGCCGGCCCACGAGCAGCTCGTAGAGCAGGCAGCCGGCGGCGTAGATGTCGGAGCGGTTGTCGACGGTCTCGCCGCGGGCCTGCTCGGGAGAGAGGTACTGGGCGGTGCCGATGACTGCGGCGGTCTGGGTCATCGACGCCGACGTGTCGGAGACGGCGCGGGCGATGCCGAAGTCCATCACCTTGATGCGGCCCGACGCGGTGAGCATCACGTTGGCGGGCTTGATGTCGCGGTGGATGATGCCGGCCTGGTGGCTGTACTGGAGCGCGTCGAGCACCTGCTGGGTCATCTCGAGCGCCTTCTCGGGCAGGATCTTGCGGCCGCCGCGCAGGATGTCGCGCAGGGTGTGGCCCACCACCAGCTCCATCACGATGTAGGGCACGTCGATGCCGGACGCCGGGTCGAGCTCCTCGCCGGTGTCGTAGACGGCGACGATGTTGTGGTGGTTGAGGCCGGCCGCCGACTGCGCCTCGCGCCGGAACCGCTTCTGGAAGGTGGTGTCGCCGGCGAGGTCGAGCCGCAGCCGCTTCACCGCCACGTCGCGCCCGAGCCGGATGTCGCGGGCCCGACGCACCTCGGCCATCCCCCCGCGGCCGAGCACCGGGCCCAGCTCGTAACGGCCGCCCAGGAGCGTGCCTATCTCAGCCATCCGAGCCTTCCCTTGTCGCTGAGCACCTGATCGTCCACCGCCCGACCGGCGGCGCGTCCCCGGCCTATTGTGACCGACGCATCTGAGTCCTCGCTGAGGGAAACCTGTGGAAGCGGCATCTCAGCTCCTCGACGCCTCGATCACAGCCTTCGCCACCGGCCCCGCCAGCCGCCCGCCGGCGATGTCGGTGCGGTCCACGTCGGCGTTCTCGACGAACACGGCCACCACCACGTCGGGGTCCTTCGCGAACGCCACGAACCACGCGTACGGGGGCCGCGACGGGTCGGACTGGGCCGTGCCCGTCTTGCCGCCCACCGTCACCCCGGACACCTTGGCCCGGGTGCCGGTGCCCTGCTCGACGGTGTTGACCATCATCTGCTGCAGCGCGCGGGCGTTGGCCGAGCTCATCGCCGTGCGCGACTCGGGCCCGTGCCGGTACAGCGGCCTCAGGTCGGCCGACCGCACCTCCGACACCACGTACGGCCGCATGAGCACGCCGTCGTTGGTGATCGCCGACACCACCATCGCCATCTGCAGCGGGCTGGCCGCCACGTCGAACTGGCCGATGGCGCTCATCATCGTCTGCGCCTGGTCGGGCGACTCGGGGAACCGGCTCGCCACCCCCCGCAGGTCGGGCAGCTGGGTCTGGCCGAACCCGAACTTCTCCGCCTGCGCCCGCAGCTTGTCGGCGCCGAGGCTGGCGCCCAGGTTGGCGAACGCCGTGTTGCACGACACCTGCAGCGCCTTGTCGATCGTCACCTGGTCGCCGCCGCAGCTCGCCTGGTTGCCGAGCACGGCCGTCGAGTTCGGCAGCCGCAGCTGGGCGGGCGAGTCGACGAGGGTGTCGGCGGCCATGCCGTTCTCGAGCGCGGCCGCAGCGGTGACGAGCTTGAACGTCGACCCCGGCGGGTAGACCTCGCGGCCGGCCCGGTCGCTCATCGGCTTGTCGGCGGCCGCCTGGTAGCTCTCGGCGGGCTGCCGCGCGGCGGGGAGGTCGGGGGTGGCGAGCTCGTTGGGGTTGTAGGAGGGCAGACTCGCGTACGCCAGCACCGCGCCCGTCTTCGGGTCGAGCGCCACCACCGCGCCGCGGTAGGAACCCATCGCCTGCACCGCAGCCTGCTGCATCTTCGCGTTGAGCGTGGTCTGCACGAACGCGCCCTTCGGCTTCGTGCCGGTGGCCGAGTCGACGAGCCGGTCCAGCCACTGGCTCGACGCCGTGCCGGCCAGCTCCTTGTTGTAGGTCTGCTCGAGCCCCGAGCGGCCGTAGTCGTAGGAGTAGTAGCCGGTGACCGCCGCGTACGTGGGGCCCATGGGGTAGCCGCGCTGGTAGAGGAACTGGTCCTTCACCGGTGTGGTGGTGGCGATCTGGGTGTCGCCGACGAGGATGATGCCGCGGTCCTGGGCGAACTCGGCGTCGCGGGCCCGCCGGTTGCGGGAGCTCTCGTCGAGCTCCGGCTCGCGTACGAGGGTGAAGTAGGTGAGGTTCCCCAGCAGCGCGAGCACCATCGCGGCGGCGACCACGGCGACGTGACGGATGGGACGGTTCATGCCGGTTCCTCCGGTGGGGTCGGCGCCGCGGGCCTCGGCGGGCGGACAGGGGTGGCCGGGCTCCCGGCCCCCGGCGGGGGCGCGGCCACGGGCTGGGTGGCGGCGT
>JBHAES010000350.1:0-3766 GCA_041855725.1 Actinomycetota bacterium | reverse complement strand
TGGCGGCCGTCACCGGGGCGCCCGACGGCTTCGACGTGGTGCTCATGGACGTCCGCATGCCGGTGCTCGACGGCCTCGAGGCGACGCGCCGCATCGTCGCGTCGGGCTCGTCGGCGAAGGTGCTGGTGCTCACCACCTTCGACCTCGACGAGTACGTGTTCGCGGCCCTCACCGCCGGCGCGTCGGGGTTCCTCCTCAAGGACGCCGGCCCCGACGAGCTCCTCGCAGCCGTACGGGCCGTGCACGACGGCGACGCCGTGATGGCACCCTCGGCGACCCGCCGGATGCTCGACCGGTTCCTGCCCCTGCTGCCCGCCCAGACTGCCGGCACCGCCGCCGCCGAACGGGTCGCCACCCTCACCGAGCGCGAGATCGAGGTGCTCACCTGCGTGGCGCAGGGCCTCACCAACTCCGAGATCGCCGGCCGGCTGTTCCTCGCCGAGGCCACCGTGAAGACCCACGTCGGCCACATCCTCGCCAAGCTCGACCTGCGCGACCGGGTGCACATGGTGCTCACCGCCTACAACGCAGGCCTCGTCCGGCCCGACCCGTACGCGTAGCGCCGCCGAGGCGTAGGGCAGGATGGGCGCCATGGCCGACTTCGACGACTCCCGCCTCGAGGACACCGACCTGCTGCAGCGCGACGAGGCGGTGCGTCGGCTCGCCGAGGCGGGCGCGCGGGTGCGGGTCGAGGCGGGCCGCAGCGACCACTCGGGCCTCGCCGACCTGGGCGACCGCCACCGGCCGCGGGCGGTGATCGCCTCGGGGCCCGAGTCGCGGCTCGTCCGCGCCGTGCTGGAGCCGTCGTGCCCGGTGCCGTTCGTCGCCTGGCCCACCCACGCGCTGCCCGCCTGGGTGGGGGCGCTCGACCTCGTCGTCGTGCTCACCGGCCTCACCTACGACCCCGACGTGTCGGGCACGATCGCCGAGGCCGCCCGCCGCGGCGCCCGCGTGCTCGTCGCCTGCCCGGAGGGCTCCCCGGTGGCCGAGCAGGCGGCCGGCCGCCACACCACGATCCTCCCCACCACCACCGCCGACCCGCTCGCCGCCGCCATCGTCGTGCTCGACGCGCTCCACGCGGCGGGGCTCGGGCCGGCGGTGCACCCGATGCGGGTCGCCGACGCCATGGACGAGGTGGCGCGGGCCTGCTCCCCGTACGCCGACATCGCCACCAACCCCGGCAAGGACCTCGCCCTGGCCCTCGCCGACGACCTGCCGCTGGTGTGGGGCGGCACGGTGCTCGCCGCCCGCGCCTCGCGCCGCATCGCCGAGGCGCTGCGCGACGCGTGCGGTCGCCCGGCGCTGGCCGCCGACGCGTCCGACCTCATGGCGCTCATGCGGCGGGCGAAGCGGCGCGACCCGTTCGCCGACCCGTTCGACGCGCCCGGCGACGACCGCTGCACCACCCTCGTCATGCTCGACGACGACGCCGACGACCGGATCGTCGCCCGCACCCGGGCGGCGCTGCAGGCCACCGCCGACGAGCACGACGTGCGGGTGCGGACGCTGCGCCACGCCGACGGCAACGACGTGGAGCGCTACGTGTGCCTGCTGCAGCACGGGCTGTTCGGCGCCGCCTACCTGGCGGCCGGGCTGCGCGGCGCCGGCTGAGGAGGGCACCCGGCCCGCGCGGGGCGATGCCACCTGGCAGGATGGCGCCATGACCCGCGTCCTCGTCCTCAACGGCCCCAACCTCGGCAGGCTCGGCAAGCGCGAGCCCGAGACGTACGGCCACGTCACCCACGACCAGCTCGCCGAGCACCTCGTCGGCACGGGCGCCGGGCTGGGCCTCGACGTCGAGGTGCGGCAGACCGACCACGAGGGCGAGATGGTCGGCTGGCTCCACGAGGCGGCCGAGGCGTCGGTCCCGGTGGTGATCAACCCCGCCGGCTGGACCCACTACTCGATCGCCGTGGCCGACGCCGTCGTGCAGGTGCCCGTGGTGATCGAGGTGCACATCTCCAACGTGCACGCCCGCGAGGAGTTCCGCCGCCACTCGGTGGTCTCGCCGTACGCGACGGGCGTCATCGTCGGGCTGGGGCTCGGCGGCTACGACCTGGCGCTCACCCACATCGCGGCCACCGTCGACTGACCCGACCCGGCCGGCGGCCACCCGGCGGAGGTGAGGCGCCCGGCGGGCGCGGCTAGACTCCGGCCCCATGGACTACCGCGTCGCAGACCTCACCCTCGCTCCGTTCGGCCGCAAGGAGATCAGCCTGGCCGAGCACGAGATGCCCGGGCTCATGGCGATGCGGGAGCGGTACGCCGACGCGAAGCCGCTGGCGGGGGCGCGCATCGCCGGGTCGCTGCACATGACCGTGCAGACCGCGGTGCTCGTGGAGACGCTCGTGGCGCTGGGTGCCGAGGTCCGGTGGGCGTCGTGCAACATCTTCTCCACCCAGGACGAGGCGGCCGCCGCCGTCGTCGTGGGACCCGACGGCACCCTGGACGACCCGCGCGGCGTGCCCGTCTTCGCCTGGAAGGGCGAGACCCTCGACGAGTACTGGTGGTGCACCGAGCAGATCCTCGACTGGGGCGACCGTGAGCCCACGATGATCCTCGACGACGGCGGCGACGCCACGCTGTTCGTGCACAAGGGCGTGGAGTACCAGAAGGCGGGGGCGGTGCCCGACGCCGCCGACGGCGACTCGCAGGAGTGGCGGGTGGTGCTGGAGCACCTGCGGGGGGCGCTCGCCTCGGGCCGCGACTTCGTACGCCTCGCCAACTCGGTGCGCGGGGTGACCGAGGAGACCACCACCGGCGTGCACCGGCTCTACGAGATGGCGCGCCACCAGGCGCTGCTGTTCCCCGCCATCAACGTCAACGACTCGGTCACCAAGTCGAAGTTCGACAACCGCTACGGCTGCCGCCACTCGCTCGTCGACGGCATCAACCGGGCCACCGACGTGCTCACCGGCGGCAAGGTCGCGGTCGTCTGCGGCTACGGCGACGTCGGCAAGGGCTGCGCCGAGTCGCTGCGCGGCCAGGGGGCGCGGGTGATCGTCACCGAGATCGACCCGATCTGCGCCCTGCAGGCCGCGATGGACGGCTACCAGGTCGCCCGGCTCGACGACGTGGTGGGCGAGGCCGACATCGTCGTCACCGCCACCGGGTGCAAGGGGGTCGTCAGCGCCGAGCAGATGTCGCGCCTCAAGCACAACGCGATCGTGGGCAACATCGGCCACTTCGACAACGAGCTCGACATGGCCGGTCTCGCCGCGTGGCCCGGCATCGAGCGCCGCCCGGTGAAGCCGCAGGTCGACCAGTGGGTGTTCCCCGACGGCCACGGCGTGATCGTGCTGTCGGAGGGCCGGCTGCTCAACCTCGGCAACGCCACCGGGCACCCGTCGTTCGTCATGAGCAACTCCTTCACCAACCAGGTGCTCGCCCAGATCGAGCTGTGGACCAAGCCCGAGGAGTACCCGGTCGGCGTCTACACGCTGCCGAAGGCGCTCGACGAGGAGGTGGCGCGGCTGCACCTCGACGCGCTCGGCGTACGGCTCACCACCCTCACCGACGAGCAGGCCGCCTACCTCGGGGTGCCGGTCGAGGGTCCCTACAAGCCGGAGCTGTACCGCTACTGAGCGAGCCCTCCGCCCGCGCGCGGGCGACGCCCCGCCGCTCCTGGATGTCGCCGACGTAGGTGCTGGCCGCAGGTCGGGTCGCGGGCGCGGACCGCGACGGCAGGCCGCGAGCGTCGCCCCGGCGCCGAGCCCCGACTGGTTGCCGGGCCGTCCTATCGTTGCCGGTATGGCTCTGTCTCTCG
>JBHAES010000349.1:0-2916 GCA_041855725.1 Actinomycetota bacterium | reverse complement strand
CGCCGAGATCACCCGCCTGCTCGACGGCCTGCCCGTACGCAAGGACTTCGCCGACCTGCCCTGGATCGACGACTACGCCAAGGCCGTGGTGGCCGCCGCCGGCACCGCCATCTCCCAGCCGCCCCACCCCGTCATGATGCAGCTGGGGCCCGCCGTGAAGACGCTGCTCGAGCCGGCGATCCGCGGCCAGGTGAGCGTCGACGACACGCTCCGGGCGATCGACGAGAAGGTCGCCTCCCTCGATGCGTGAGCGCCGCCGCGACGTCGAGCGGGCGCAGCGGCGCGCGGGGGCCCTGCTCACGGCCCCCGCGGCGGCGGTGGTGCTGGGCACCGTCGTCGTGCCGATGCTCTTCGCCGCCTACCTGTCGTTCACCCGCTACGACCTGCTCTCGCCGCCGCGGTGGGTGGGGCTGCGCAACTACCGGGCCCTGCTCGGCGACCCCGTCTTCCACCAGGCCGTCGGCAACACGCTGTTCTTCGCCGTCGGGCAGGTGGCCATCGGCATCGTCGTGGCCCTGTTCGTCGCGCTCCTGTTCGACCAGCGCATCACCGGCGGGCCCCTCATCCGGACGGTGCTCTACCTGCCGCAGGCGATGTCGTACGTGACCGTGGCGCTGCTCTGGTCGTTCCTGTACGACCCGAGCCACGGCCCCGTCAACGCGGCGCTGCGGGCCCTCGGCCTCGACACGGTGCACTTCCTCACCGACACGACCCTGGCGATGCCGTCGATCCTCGCCATGAGCCTGTGGCGCAACCTCGGCTACTACATGATCATCCTGCTGGCCGGGCTGAAGGCGATCCCGCCCGAGCTGGTCGAGGCCGCCAAGGTCGACGGCGCCGGGTGGTGGCGGCGGCTGTGGCACGTGACCGTCCCGCAGCTGCGGTCGCCGCTGTTCTTCGTGGCGGTCACCTGGTTCCTGGGCGGGCTGCAGATGTTCACCCAGGCGTACGTGATGACCCAGGGCGGCCCGGTCAACGCCACCCGCACCGTCGTCTACGAGATGTACGAGTCGGCGTTCACCGCGCTCGACATCGGCCGCGCCGCGGCGGTCGCCGTGCTGCTGTTCCTCGTGGTGGTGGCCGTCGCCGTGCCCGCCCGCGTCCTGCAGGCCGTCTCGACCCGGAGGGTGCAGCATGCGCGATGACCGACCCCGGGCCTCGGCCCTCTCCCACGCGGCGGCGCTGCTGCTGGCCGCCCTCTACCTGGTGCCGATGCTCTACATCGTGCTCGTGTCGCTCACGCCCACCGGCGAGCCCACCACCAGCTGGCCGTCGCGGCCGGCCGTCGAGAACTACCCGACCGCCCTCGCCTCGGCGAGCTTCGGCATGTTCCTCGTCAACTCGGTGCTCGTCACCGCGGTGTCGGTGGTGTCGCAGGTGGTGCTGTCGTGCATGGCCGGCTACGCGCTCGCCAAGCTGCCCGTACGCGGCCGGACGACCATGCTCGTGCTGCTCATCGGGCTGCTCGTGCTGCCGCCCGAGATCCTCATGGTGCCCCTGTTCGTCATCGTCACCCACGTGCCGTTCCTCGCCGGCAACGACATGCTCGGCACCGGCGGGCAGGGCATGCTCGACAGCTACGCCGCGCTCATGCTGCCCCACCTCGCCTCGGCGCTCGGCATCTTCCTGATGCGGCAGTTCTACCTCGACCTGCCCGACGAGATCGGCCAGGCCGCCCGCGTCGACGGCGCCTCGGAGCTGCGCATCTTCACCCGCATCTACACCCCGCTCACGCTGCCGGCGGTGGCGGTGGTGACCGTGCTGGCCTTCCAGTCGGCGTGGAACGACTTCCTGTGGCCGCTCATCGTCGTCCGGTCCACGGTGATGCGTACGCTGCAGCTGGGCCTCACCGTCTTCTACCAGGAGAACAGCACCCAGTGGAACCTGCTCATGGCCGCGATCGTCGTGATGAGCGTGCCCGTCGTCGTCATCTTCCTTGCGGCGCAACGCTCCTTCACCGACGGGGTGTCGGCGGGGGCGGTGAAGTGAGGTGGCTGCCGTGACCGCCCCCGGCGGCGCCCCGAGGCCGAACCTCGTGGTGATCCAGACCGACGACCAGGGCCCGTGGGCGGTGCCGTGGCGCATGCCCGAGCTCTCGATGCCGCACCTGGCCGCCCTCGCCGCGGAGTCGCTGGAGCTGACCCGGTTCTACTGCGCCTCCCCGGTCTGCTCGCCGGCCCGGGCCTCGGTGCTCACCGGCCGCGTCCCGTCGGCCCACGGGGTGCACGACTGGCTCGTCGGCACCGAGGAGCCGTCGGCGTTCCCCGACCACTACCTCGACGGCCAGCCCACCACCCCCGAGACGCTGGCCCGCGCCGGCTACCAGTGCCTCATGTCGGGCAAGTGGCACGTCGGCGACTCCCGCACGCCGGCCCCCGGGTTCGAGCGGTGGTACGCCCACCGGTTCGGCGGCGGGCCGTACGTGGGGGCGCCCGTGTGGCGCGACGGCGAGCCGGTGCGCGAGGAGCGGTACCTCACCACCGCCATCACCGACGAGGCGGTGGCGATGCTGCGGCAACGCGACCCGGCGCGGCCCTTCTACCTGCAGGTCAACTACACCGCGCCCCACACCCCGTGGCTGGTGGGGCACCCCGACGAGTACACCTCCCGCTACGCCGGCTGCGACTTCCCGAGCGTGCCCCGCGAGCCGCGGCACCCGTGGGCGGTCCGCGACGACTTCGACGCCTCGTACGCCGACCCGGTCGCCAGCCTCGTCGGCTACTGCGCCGCCCTGTCGGCCGTCGACGACGGCATCGGGCGGATCCGGCGGACGCTGGCCGACACCGGGGCCGCCGCGTCGACCGTCGTGGTGTTCATGTCCGACAACGGGTTCAGCTGCGGGCACCACGGCATCTGGGGCAAGGGCAACGGCACCTGGCCGCTGAACCTGTGGGACGGCTCGGTGCGGGTGCCGTT
>JBHAES010000348.1:0-9464 GCA_041855725.1 Actinomycetota bacterium | reverse complement strand
CTCCGCGACGGCGCGCACGTCGCGGCAGAACGCCTGCGGGTCGGCGAGGGCGAGCGACTCGAGGTCGGCGGCGATGCTCGTCGCCCGGTCCACCTCGGGCTGGGCGGCCTGCGCCCGCTGGATCCAGAACCGGCCCAGGAAGTCGAGGTCACGGGCGGTGCTGCGCGGCAGCGAGGTGTGGTGGCGGCGCGAGTCTTCGAGCACGGCGCCCGACCCGCCTCGAAGCCAGCTGAAGATGCCCATGTGCGACTCGTCCTCCTCCCTGGGTCCCGCCGTCCGGGAGCCACGGGGACCACCCTGGCAGCGGGGCCGCGCCAGGCTCCAGCCGCATGAGTGTTCCCACATCTCCGCGGCCCCAGCCGACGGGTGTCCGGCCTTGTCGCGGCGTGGTCCGGTGGTTGGGTGCATCGGATTCGGGAGGTGAGGGGGCTCCCACGGGCGGTGTCCGGAGGGGCGTTTCGGGGCGCGGCGTGCCACACTGGAGCGTCACGCGCCACGCCGAGGGAAGGGGGCCCGCATGACCAACCCGCTGGAGGTGATCCAGCCGAGCCTCCGCTACCAGCGCGAGCAGCGCGAGCTGGAGAAGGTGTTCGTCGTCGACAACCCGAAGGGCGCCGACGGCCTCGGGCCGGTCGACCTCGCCTCCGGGCGGATCCAGATCCCCGTCACCGACGGCGACGCCGAGGCCCCGGCCGAGGGCTGACCGGACCCCTGGCTCCTCCCCGGCTGGGCCCCGGACCGGGCGGTCGTGCTCGGCTGGGCGCATACCCTGGTGGCCTACCGGCAGGAAGGCTCTCCATGGCTCACCCACGTGACGTCGGCAAGGCGCTCGCCACGATCCCGCAGCGGGCGATCCCGACCGCCGGCGGCATGCTCAAGCGGCTCGTCGACGCGGCGGTCGACGGGATCGACCCGCTGCCCTGCGTGAAGGCGTCGGCGGGCCGCCACCTCCAGCGGCGGGGCGAGGCCGAGGCCGCCATCGACACGCTCGTCGCCCAGCACGTCGCGATGGCGTCGGCGCAGGGGTTCGTCACCAACATCGGCGGGATCCTCACCGCCATCGTCGCCGCCCCCGCCAACCTCACCGGGGTCGCCGTCGTGCAGATCCGCATGGTCGCCTGCATCGCTCACCTGCGGGGCTACGACATCGACGACCGCCGGGTCCGGACGGCGATGCTCATGTGCCTGCTCGGCGACGACCAGATCTCGGGGTCGATCGAGTCGGGCAGCCTGCCCACCAGCCCGCTGGCCGTGGCGACCGCGCCCGTGTTCGACGCCGACCTCGACCAGACGGTGTGCGAGCGGGTGGTGTCGAGCCTGCTCACCGGGGTGGGCGGCAAGCAGCTCACCGGCCTCGTCGCACGCCGCATCCCGCTGGTGGGCGGCGGCGTCGGGGCGGCGTTCGACGGCTACGCCACCCACCGCATCGCCGCCACCGCCCGGCAGCACCTGGTGAGCCGCCGCGTGGCCGGCTGACCCGCGTACGGAGGCCTTACCGCAGCAGCCGCGACAGGCGGCGGTCGGCGAGCAGCCTGCCGCCGGTCTGGCAGCCAGGGCAGTACTGCAGGGCCGAGTCGGCGAACGACACCTCGGCCACCTCGGTGCCGCAGACCGGGCACGGCAGGCCCGTGCGGCCGTGCACCCGAAGGCTCGTGCGCTTGCCGTCCTTGAGCCGCGCCGGCGGCAGGCCGTCGGCCCGTTCGACGGCGCCCAGCAGCTCCGACCGGATCGCGGCGAGCAGCCGGTCGCGCTCGTCGTCGCTGAGGCCGTCGGCGGGCTTGAACGGGCTGAGGCGGGCGGCGTGCAGGATCTCGTCGCTGTAGGCGTTGCCGATGCCGGCGAGCACCCGCTGGTCGCGCAGCACCCCCTTGAGCCGGGCCCGGCCGGCCCTGGCGAGCACCGCGTCGAGCTCGGCGCGCCCGAACCCTTCGCCCAGCGGGTCGGGGCCCAGCGAGGCCACCATCGGCACGTCGGCCGGGTCGGGGACCAGGTAGACCGCGAGCTTCTTCTGGGTGCCCATCTCGGTGAGGTCGAACCCGGCGCCGTCGTCGAGCACCACCCGCAGCGCCAGCGGGGACCGGCCGGGGCGCCCGGGCGCGGCGGGCGCCTGGTCGTACCACCGCAGCCACCCGGCGCGCGCCAGGTGGAAGGTGAGCCACGCGCCCGGGGTGCCGAGCGAGCAGAACTTGCCGTCGCGCCGCACGTCGGTGACCTCCAGCCCGAGCAGGGCGCTGGGTGGCATGGCCACCGTCTTGAGCGCGTTGAGGGCGGCGACCTCGACGCGGGTGAGGCAGCGGCCCACGACGCGTGGCCGCAGCCAGCGGGTCAGGGCCTCGAGCTCGGGCAGCTCAGGCACGGCGGCTCCTCTCGGTCGGCCACGGGGGCGGGGGCAGCTCGAGCGCCTCGTCGAGCAGCGACAGGTAGTCGCGGCGGAGCACCTGCCCGGCGCCCAGGCTCTCGAGGTGCGGGGTGAGCCACTGCACGTCGAGCAGCCGGGGCACGGGGGCGGCGGGGTCGCCCCGCAGGTGGTCGACGAGCGCCACCAGGGCGACCTTCGACGCGTCGCGGGCGGTGTGGAACATCGACTCGCCGGCGAACAGGCCACCGACGCTCACCCCGTACAGCCCGCCGACGAGCCGGCCCTGCGCGTCGCGGGTCTCGAAGCAGTGCACGTGGCCCGCCTCGAACAGGGCGGTGTAGACGCGGCGGATGTCGGCGTCGATCCAGCCGTGGGGGCGGGCCGGGTCGGCGCAGCCGGCGAGCACCGCGTCGAAGTCGGTGTCGACGGTCACCGTGTAGCGGCGGCACGCCTGCCGCAGCGACCGGGTGCGGCGCAGGTCGGCGAGCGGCAGCACCGCCCGCAGCACGGGCGACCACCAGCCGACGCGGGCCGCGAACCCGGTGCGGGTCAGCGGCATGGGGAACACGCCCGCCCGGTAGGCCTCCAGCACCAGGGCGGGGTCGAGGTCGTCGGACAGCGCGACGAGGTCCTGGTCGGGCCAGGACGCCTCGGGGCCGAACACTCGCGATGCCACGAGACCATCCTCCCGCACCCCACCGACAGTCCCGGGTCACCGGCGCCGGCGCGTACGGGTCGTACGGTCTGCGCAGCGTGCCGTACGGACGACGCGGCGGCGCCACCCGGATGGGGTGGCGCCGCCGGCGGGAGCGAGCGGTCAGAGGCGACCCTGGACGTCGTCGGTGTTCACACCCCAGACGTCCTCGTCCTCCTCGACCCAGGTGCCCGCGGGCTCCTTCTTCTCCTCTTTCTTCTTCTCGCCCCGACGCCCCGCGCCCACGGGGGCGCCCAGCGGGGCCCCGCCGGCGCCGGTGCCGCCGCCGGCACCCGTGCCACCGGTCGCCTGCGCCAGCGAGGTGGCGGGCGTGTTCGACGTGACCGTGCCGGCGATGCCCGGGTTCACGATCGGCCGACCGCCCTGGCCCACCTGGAACGACGGGGCCGCCGCGGCCGTGCTGCCCACCCCGCCCATCGTGGCGGCGGCGCGGGGGGCGCCCACGCCACCCACCCCGGCCTGCACGGCGGCCGCGTTGCCCAGGCCGCCGAGCAGCCCGGCCCCGGTCGTGGACGTGTCTCCGACCGAGCCGCTGACCGCCCGCCCGAGCGTGGCGGCGCCGATGCCGGCGCCCCAGGCGCCGGGCACCGCGAACTGGGCCGTGTCGACGCCCGCCGCGGTGGTGCCGCCGGCGTTCCAGTAGGAGCTGCCGGTGGGCACCGTGGCGTCGCCGTACGTGGGTGCGGCCGGAAGGCTGGACTCGCTGCCCGAACCGCTCCAGAAGCTGCTGGCGGAGGCGGGCAACGAGTCGGCGAACGACCCGGCGCCGCCGCCGGCGCCGAAGCCTGCACCCGTGGCCGCACCCGCAGCGGCTGCCGCTCCGGACCCGGCGAAGCCACCGGCACCGCCGACGCCGCCCAGGCCCGAGGTGGCGCCCGCGGCGGCACCCGCGCCCACGCCTGCGGAGCCGCCGCCACCGCCGCCACCGCCGTCGGGGGTCACCGGGGTGGCGGAGCTGACCGTGCCGGAGACAGGGTCGATCATCTCGGCCTCCGAGTGCGGCTGGAAGAACGACCGCAGCTGCGACTCGGTCCGGTCGGCCGCGCCGACGGTGGCGCTCTTCTGGCCGCTGTTGAGGTTCAGCTCCTCCATCCACACGTCGAACTGGTGCACGGCCGCATCCACGACGCCCGAGGCGACCGCCGTGATCGGCTTGGTGATGGCCTCGATCTGTGCCCACCGCGCGGGCGACATGGTGGCCTTGACGTCGCCGCCGGCGGTCTTCACCTCGTAGTCGGCCGCGGCCTGCGCCTGGTTGAAGCGCTCGAGGCTGGCCGCCTCGTCGATGCCGGTCTGGCCCGTCACGACCTCGCCGACCGTCTTCACGATGTAGTCGACGGCGTTGACGCTCTTCTGCTTCACCTCCCAGGCGGCGTCGAGGTCCCACGGCACGTCGTTGGCGCTCGCGGCGTCGAACGCGTTGCTGGCGGCGTTGTACAGCGGCTTGAGGGCGTCGGCCATCTCGGTGGCCTCGCGCTCGATCGTCGTGAGCGAGTCGAGCAGGTCCTTCTGGATGCGGGTGCGGAACACCTCGGCCGCGTTGCCGGTCCAGCCCGGCTCCTGGAGCAGGGCCTCGAGCCGGCGCTGCGTCTCCTCCCGCAGCTCACGGGTCTGCTGGGCGATGTTGTTCCAGTCGTCGATGCGGGTGCGCACCTGACCGGGCTCCAAGGTGGCGATCACGAGCAGCGCGTCACGCTGCGTACGGTTGGTGTGGCTCATGCTGCGTCCCTCCTCAGACCTCGACGGCGCCGGCGCCGGTGGCGTTGGCCTGCTCCACGTCGCGGTAGCCGGCGGCCACGCCGCTGGTCGCCTCGGCCAGCTGGGCCGTTGCCTCGCGGGTCTTCTCGATCCGCTCGCGGCGGGCCCTGGCGGCCTCGGTGTAGCGCTGCTTGGTCTGGTCGCTGCCGTCGTAGCGGCCGAAGTCGTTGGTCTCTGCGAGCCGCTGGGCCTGGCCGCCGATCCGGCCCAGCTCCTCGGCGACGTGGCCGCCCAGGAACCTGGCGAAGCCGTCGATGGCGGCGGGGCTGACGGTCACCTGGCCGAGGCCCATGCCTCCTGAAGTAGTCATCGGGTCACTCCTCCGGTGTCGTTCATGCTGCGAATCCTTGGTCGGGGATGGTCGGGTGGGTCGCGTTCCACTCTAGGACGGCCCGGGTCCAGCCCCTCGCCGCCGACCGCGGGCAGACCGTACGGCAGACCGCCGGGGAGACGCCGAAGGGGCGGCGCACCTCCCGGTGCACCGCCCCCTGGCGTGTGTGTCGATCAGCCCCAGCTGCTCTGGATGGCGCGCTCGTTGGCGTCGTAGTTCTCGGTGATCTGGCCGAGGACCGAGCCCATCTTCTGGACGACCTCCTGCATGTGGCGGGCGGCCTTGTCCCACTCGAGCTTGGCCTGGTGGTAGGCGGCCTGCGCGGCGCCGTCCCACTTGGCCAGCGAGGACTGGAGCTCGCTCTCGAGGGTGTCGAGGTGGTCGGTCAGGCTCTTGTGGGCGTTCTGGAGGCTGGCGATCCCCTCCTGCATGGAGGCGGCATTGACAGCGGTGAAGTCGCTCATGGTTGTTCTCCTGTTGAGGTCGTGGACGTGGTTGGGTGGGGCTGTCAGCCGTTGAGGAGGGCGTTGATCGCCTGGGAGGCCGCCTGCTGCTCCTCCTCGTTGCGGGTGTACTTCAGCTGCGTGTCGACGAGCTTGCTGTGGATGTTCTCCAGCTGCTGCTGCACGACGCCGAACTGCTTGTCGAAGTCCTCGTAGGAGCGCAGGAACGCGTTGGCCGCGTTGCCCTGCCACTTGGCCATGAGGGCCTCGATCTCACCGCCGAGCTTCTGCTGGGTGGCGTGGATCTGCTGGGCCTTGTTCTCGATCTGCGAGGCGGCCTTCGCCATCTCGGCGCGGTCAACAGTGGTCTGACCCGACATGTCTTTCCTCCATGGTGTCGTGGGGATCGTCCCCGGTGGGTGGTGTGTGGTGCAGGTCCGATCCCTCGGTGCTGCGGGTTGTTCTGTCGAAGACACTAGGGGGGGTCGGGGTCAGTTCCAACCCGGATCGGGCAAGTCGTGGTCAAGTCGAGTAGGGGTACGGGCCGCCGTGAGTGGGGGTACTCAGGGTGTCGTACCTGGTCAGAGGCGCTTCAGCGCGTCGGTCTTGGACAGGTACACCCCGTCGGGCAGACCGGCCGGGATCCGCCGCAGGACCCCGCTCCACACGGGGGCGACGGCGACGCCGGCGTAGCCCAGCGACTCCATGCTCGTGGCGTCGGGGATGCCGTAGCGCTTGTTGCCCCACACGAGCTGACCGCCGCCGCTGCAGTCGCGGTAGGCCTCGGAGTCGCAGACGAGGGCGCCGCCGCCGGGCGTGCTCACGATCACGTCGTAGCGCTGCGCCTGCACCGCGTCCTGCCCCGCCGGCGCCGCCGACGGCACGGCCGTGGTGGGCACGAACGGCAGGTCGGGGCTGTCGACGGTGATGGTCGGGTAGTCCTTGCCGTCGTAGGTGGCGCAGACGTCGTGCTCGGCCAGCGACTGGCCGTCGAGGGCGAACTTGGGCCGCTCCATCGGCAGCGGGGAGTGCAGCGACGTGCGGGTGGTCGCCGCCGTCACCTCGGCGTCGGGCACGTTGACCGGCTCGCGGCCGTGCTTGAGCACGAGCAGCTTCATGTCGAGGTAGCCGATGCGGGCGTAGCCGTCGGACAGCAGCACCCAGTAGGTGAGCTGGTCGGGGTAGCGGTTGTCGCCGGTCGACACGAGGCGTCCCACGTTGCCCTCGCCGCGCTGGGCCGGGTTGCCGTACCCCGGGATCTCGAGGGCCTCGAGAGGTGCGTCGACCGGGATCGACTCGATCCACGAGTCCACCCGCGTGTCGAGCATGTAGGCCCCCTCGACCAGCGGCGACTTGCCGCCGCTCGTCTTCGGCAGCGGGTAGCGGTGGCCGTTCATGACGAGGTACTGGGTGCCGGCGCTGTCGATCGCCGCCACCGTGTCGTTACGGCCCGAGGTGGCCGGCGCCATCCCGATCTCCAGGGTCGTCACCCGGGTGCGGGGCATCTTCGTGGCCGGGTCGTCGTCGGCCGGGATCGAGCACACCCGCAGCGGGAACGTCTTCACGTCCTTGGCGTCGGGCAGCTGGTTGGGGGCGGCGGCGATGCCCATCGCGTAGCCGCGGGCCGTGCCCGTCAGCGACGAGGTGCGGGTGGTGTGGATCTCCTTGCCGCCGGTGATGAGGCGCGCCGAGGTGATGTTGGGCACCGGGTGCAGCTGGGTGCGCCGGGACGGGTCGGGGTCGTCGGGGTGCGCCACGTACACGAACACGCTGCCCGCCGCCGCGTCGATCACGATGGCGCCGTCCTGCTGCCAGGCCTGGGTGGAGGGCTTCATGAGGAACCCGACCACGCCGAACCCGGCCGTGACCAGGGCCGCGATCAGCACGCCGACGAAGGTGGCGGTGCTGAGCCGCCGCAGCGACGGCGACGGGTTGTCGGGGTCACGGTCCACCAGCGCGGACACGAGCCGCTGCGTGGTGAACGCCTGTGCCTTGAGCAGGTTCTTGCGCGCAGCCATGAGCCCTCCGTTCCTCGGGTCGCGACCCCATTCTGGCCCACCTCGGTGGCGCGCGCCCGCGGGCGTCCCAGGGTCGGGCCGCGCCCGGGACGGCGGGGGGGTGGACGGGTGAGCACTAGAGTGTTGCCCGACCGTCGACCGCTCCCGGGGGAGGGACCATGGCACGCAGCGAGCAGGCGTTGCGCCGGGCTCCGCGCACCAGCTGGCTGCGCCGCAACCTCGGCAAGGCCCTGGCCATCGAGGCCGGCGTCATCACCGTCGCGCTGCTGCTGCTCGCCCGCTCGTACGTGTGGGCGGCCCTGGGGGCGCTGCTGCTGCTCCTGCTCCTGGTGCCCGTGAAAGGGCGTACGCTGCCGGGCTGGCTGCGGCAGGTCGTCCGGTTCAAGCGTCGGCGGCCGAACGCGAAGGTGCGCGACGACGTGCCGCTCGACCTGGTGCCCCTGGCCGAGTGGGTGCCGGGGCTCCAGGTGTCGCAGACCTCGGCCGGGCGCACCGGGGACCTCGGCGTGATCGCCGACGGGCGGGCCTGGACCGCCGTGCTGGCGCTGGTCTCCGACGACGACCTGCTCGCCGACAAGGGCGAGAAGATCGACCTCGACGCCCTGTCGGGTCTCACCGTGCAGGACGACATCGTGTTCGCCGGCGTGCAGGTGGTCACCTACACCGTGCCCGCCCCCACCACCGTGCTGCTGGGCGGGACGTCGCCGGCCGCCACCGCCTACCTCGAGATCTCGAAGGAGCCGCCGCCGCCGACGATGCGCCGTACGTGGCTGTGCCTGCGGCTCGACCCGCGGCTGTGCCTGGAGGCCGTCGCCCTGCGCGGCGCCAACCAGGAGGGCATCTACGGCACCCTGCGGTTCGGGCTGCACCGGGTGCAGTCGGCCCTCAAGCGGCAGGGCATCGAGACCCGGGCGCTGTCGCCGCTGGAGATCTACGAGGTGCTGTCGCTCACGTCGGGCTCCGGGCCCGAGGGTGGCAGCAACCGCAGCCGCGAGGGCTGGACCTCGTGGGTCTGCGACCACCTGGTGCACAGCGGCCGCATGGTACGGCGCTGGCGCGGCACCGCCTCCACCGGCTACCAGGCGCTGCAGGAGGCCGTCGGCCAGGCGCCGGTGCTGTTCGCTGTCACCGCCTACACCCTCAGCCCGCTGCGCCGCCCCTCCGGCGGGATCCGGCTGGTGACGCCCGGCAACCTGCCCGAGGCGGCCACCGCCGCCATGGCCTACGTCGACGAGCGGGTGCGCGACGAGGTGGCGTTCGACGCCGCCGCGGGCGACCAGGTGCCCACGATGCTCGCCACCGTGCCGCTCGGAAGGAGCGTCCGATGACCGCGCCCACCGGTTGGAGCCTGCCGCAGGAGTCGGTGGCCCGCCCCGAGGGGGTGGTGCGCACCGGCCCGTCGGGGCTGCTGCTGGGGCACGGCCGCACCGGTCCCATCACCATCCGGCTGTTCCGGCAGGTGCCGACCCGGCTGCTGCTGGCGGTGCCCGAGTACGTCACCTGGCTGCTGGCGTTCCGCTGCATCTCGCTGGGCGCCCACCTGTCGATCGTCGCCAACGAGCGGCGCCGCTGGCAGGGCCTCATCGAGGCGGTCGCCACGTGCGGCGGGGAAGCCGCGTTCCTCGCCCCCGGCGGGCAGCTGCCCGGGCAGGGCCGGCCCTACCGGCCGTCGCTGGTGATCGACGACGCCTCGTACTTCGACGGCAGCCAGGTGACGCACGACGCCTCGTACTTCGACGGCAGCCAGGTGACGCTGGGCCGGTTCCAGGCCGTCATGCTCACCGAGGACGCGTCGACCTCGGGGGCGATCCACGCGCTGCGGTCGTGCGACATGGCGCTG
>JBHAES010000347.1:0-9960 GCA_041855725.1 Actinomycetota bacterium | reverse complement strand
GACAACGGGGACATACGATGCGTCATGAAGACCTCCGCGTGTGAGTGAACTGTTGCCTACCGCTCACCCCACACCCGGAGGTCTTCCCCATCCCGACGCCGCGCCGTACCTAACCTCCGTGCTTGGTACACCTAGGCTGCCCGAGGGCGAAAGTTGAGGGATCATTCCGAAACTTTCGGGTGGCTCACGAGGGGGTGAGGGATGTCACAGCAGGGGAGCGCCTCGACCGTCACGGCCGGAGACGTCGGCGCTGTCGACCCGGGGGTGGTCGGCGCCCGGCGCGGCCGCCGGCCGGCCGACGCGCGGGGCAGGGTCACGTGGGGCAAGGCGCTGCGCAAGGACTGGCGGCTCTACGTGCTCGTGCTGGCGCCGCTGGCCTACTTCCTGGTCTTCCGGTACCTGCCCATGGCGGGCAACATCATCGCGTTCCGCAGGTTCCGGCCGGGCGGCAGCATCTTCGGCGAGTCCTGGGTGGGCACCCAGTACATCCAGATGGCGCTAGCCGACCCCACGTTCCAGAAGGTATTCTTCAACACGTTCGTGCTCGGCGGGCTCACGCTGCTCTTCAGCTTCCCGATGCCGATCGTGCTGGCGCTCATGCTCAACGAGGTGCGCAGCGTACGCTTCAAGAAGTTCGTGCAGACCACGTCGTACCTGCCGCACTTCCTCTCCATCGTCATCATCGCCGGCATGATCATGCAGGTCGTGTCGCTCGACGGCGTCATCAACCAGGTCGTCACCGCCTTCGGCGGCACCCCGGTCGACTACATCCAGCAGGCCGGCTGGTTCCGTACGATCTACGTGACCTCCGACGTGTGGCAGACGATGGGCTGGGGCACGATCCTCTACCTGGCGGCCCTCACCCAGATCGACGAGAGCCTGTACGAGGCGGCCAAGATCGACGGGGCGAACCGGTGGCAGCAGACCCTGAACGTCACGATCCCCGGCATCGCACCCACCATCATCACCCTGCTCATCCTCAACCTCGGGGCCTTCCTCTCGGTGGGGTTCGAGAAGATCCTGCTGCTCTACAGCCCGCTCACCTACGACACCGCCGACGTGATCTCGACGTACCTGTACCGGGTGGGCCTCGGCTCGGCCAACTTCAGCTACGCGACCGCCATCGGCCTGTTCGAGTCGGTCGTGGGCCTGACCCTGATCCTGTCCGCCAACGCGATCTCGCGCCGGGTCGCCGGCTCGAGCCTGTGGTGAGGAGCCGACCATGACCACGACCCCGGCGCCGGCGCGCGCCGTGCCCCTCGGCCCCGGCCGGGCGATCAAGGACACCACCGGGGTGCGGGTGTTCCAGGTCTTCAACACCGTGTTCCTGCTGCTCGTGGTGTTCGTGACGCTGCTGCCGTTCGTCAACGTGATCGCGCAGTCGTTCTCGTCCGAGGCGGCGATCACCTCCGGGCGTGTCAGCCTGTGGCCGGTCGGGTTCAACCTCGAGACCTACCGGGTCGTCGCCGGTGACCCGATGTTCTGGGTCAACTACCGCAACACGGTGGTCTACACCGTGGTCGCCACCGCCATCTCGCTGGTGCTCACCACCTGCTACGCGTACGTGATCAGCAAGCGCCACCTCAAGGGTCGCCGGCTGCTCATCGGCATCGCCGTCTTCACCATGTTCTTCAACGGCGGCCTCATCCCCAACTACGTGCTCATCACGTCGCTGGGGCTCAAGAACACCATCTGGGCGGTCGTCCTGCCCAACGCCGTCAGCGTGTTCAACCTGCTCATCATGAAGACGTTCTTCGAGGGCATGCCGATCGAGCTGGAGGAGGCCGCCTCGATCGACGGGCTCAACCAGCTCGGCGTGTTCACCCGCATCATCTTGCCGCTCAGCAAGGCGATCATCGCCACGATGCTGCTCTTCTACGCCGTCACCAACTGGAACGCGTGGTTCGGGGCGTTCCTCTACCTCGACAAGCGTGAGCTGTTCCCGGTGACGATCTACCTGCGCAACCTCATCGCCGGCGCCACCACCGCCACGAGCCAGGGCGCCTCGGCCGACAACCTCACCCAGATCGCCGCCAACGTCAAGTCGGTGACGATGGTGCTGACCGTGCTGCCCATCCTGTGCGTCTACCCGTTCGTTCAGAAGTACTTCGTCTCGGGCGTCATGCTCGGGTCGGTCAAGGGCTGAGCCGCCAGGCTCTGCAGAACCAAGGAGGAAACAGTGGATCTCACCATGACACGTCGCTCAGCCCTCGGCCTCGCAGCCGGCGCCGCCGCGGTGGGCCTGGTCGGCTGCGGCGGAGGTGGCTCCGAGGACGCCACCCGGGTGCACCAGACCCAGAAGAAGGGGGCGATGGAGTCCTACCAGGTCGGCACCGACTTCCGCGCCACCGAGCCGCTGGAGTTCACCATCTTGTACTCCGACCATCCCAACTACCCGTACCGGGCCGACTGGCTGCTGTGGAGCGAGATCACGCGGCGCACCAACGTGACGCTCAACCCGACCCTCGTGCCCATGTCGGACTACAACCAGAAGCGCAACGTCATGGTCGCCGCCGGCGACGCGCCCATGATCATCCCCAAGACCTACCCCGGCCAGGAGACCCCGATGGTCTCGGGCGGGGCGATCCTGGCGGTCAGCGACCACACCAACCTCATGCCCCACTACACCGACATGGTGACGAGGTGGAAGCTGGAGGAGGAGCTGGCCCGCCTCAAGCAGACCGACAAGAAGTACTACCTGCTGCCGGGCCTGCACGAGGCCGTGTGGCCTGACTACTCCCTCATCATGCGCACCGACATCCTCGAGAAGGTCGGCGTGGGGGTGCCCACGACCTGGGACGAGCTGCGGACCGCCCTCACCGCGATGAAGCAGGCCTACCCCGGCGTCACCCCGTTCAGCGACCGCTACGAGGGCAAGTCGCTGCTCAACATCCTCGGGGTCACCTTCGGCGCCCAGCTCGGCTGGGGCCTGGTGTCGGGCGTCACGTTCGACAAGGCGGCCGACGCCTTCCGGTTCGCCGGCACCACCGACGAGCTGAAGGCGGCGGTCACCTACCTCGCCGGCCTCGTGAGCGAGGGGCTGCTCGACCCGGCGTCGTTCACGCAGAAGGACGACCAGGCGATCCAGAAGTTCGTCAACGGGCAGTCGTTCGTCATCTCGGGCAACATGCAGGACCCGCCCACCCACCGGGCCTCGATGGACAAGATCCTGGGGGCCGGCACCTACCAGATCGTGAAGATCGCCAACCCGGGCGGGCCGGCCGGCATGCTCATGGGCGGCTCTCGCCTCGAGAACTGCATCATGATCAACCAGAAGGCGGTCGAGTCCGAGACCTTCGTGGCGATGATGCAGTTCATCGACTGGCTGTGGTACTCGCCGAACGGGGCCGAGCTCGTGAAGTGGGGCGTCGAGGGCACGACCTTCACCAAGGACGCCTCGGGCAAGCGCACCCTCGCCGCCGACGTCAACTACGTGGGCCTCAACCCGGCCGGCACGAAGGCCCTCAACAAGGACTTCGGCTTCTCGGGCGGCGTCTTCGCGTACGGCGGGGCGACCGAGCTGCTGCACTCGATGTTCCGCGAGGAGGAGCTCGTCTACCAGAAGGAGATGGCCGCCACCCACACCCCCGCCCCCCTCGACCCCCCGTTCCCGTTCACCGACGTGGAGCGTGAGCAGGCCACGCTGCTGCAGACCCCCGTCATCGACACGGTGAGCTCGAACGTGCTCAAGTTCATCACCGGGCAGCGGCCGCTCAGCGAGTGGGACGCCTACGTCGCCGAGTGCGAGGCCAAGGGCTCGCAGCGCTACCTCGACATGGTGAACGCGGCCTACCAGAAGACCAAGTGAGCGGAGGGCCCGTCCGTCACGGCCTCGCCCGGGGCCCCGGCTGCGGACGGTGCCGCGGCGGGTGGTGCCCGACGCCGCCGGGCGCCGGCAGGATGGTGGCCGTGACCCAGGACATGGCCGGCGGCGGACGACACGTCGGCGGAGTCGGCGGACGAGACGGTCGCCCAGGGAGGGCCCCGTGGTGAGCCGGGACCCGATGGACCGGCCGCTCTACCGGTGGCCCGACCGGGTCTTCAGGCTCATGGTGCTGACCGGCTGCCTGGTGCTCACCACGTGGCCGGCGGCGGCCGGCCTGCTGGTGCTGGTGCCCGAGGTCGGCAACGTGGTGCCGTTCGCCGTCGTGGCGCTGCCGGTCGGACCGGGCCTCGTCGCCGCGCTGTACGCGGCCCGCAAGCTCGCCGACGGCGACGACGCAGCCACGTGGACGATGTTCTGGAAGGGCTACCGCCTCGGGTGGCGCGACGGGCTGCGGGTCTGGGCGCCGGTGGTGGCGGCCGTGGTGGTGCTGGTGGTCGACGTCGCCTGGTTGCGGGCCCAAGGGTCCGGCCTCGCCGCGGCCGCCGAGGTCATGCTGCCGGTCGGGCTCGTCCTCGCCGCGCCGTGGGTGCTGAACGCGTTGACGCTCGCGTCGTGGTTCTCGTTCCGCACCCGGGACCTGGCGCGGCTCGGCGGCTACTACACGGTGACCAAGCCCGTGCCGACCGTCGGGCTGCTGCTCGTGGTGGCCGCCCTCGGCGCCGTGGTCGTCGCGTGGTCGGACTGGGCCGGCTACCTGCTGCTCGGTGTCGCCGCCTACGCCGTCGCGGTGGTGACCGGCCCGATGGTCGACCACGCCCAGGCCACCTTCGTGGCCCCTACCCCCGCCGCCGGCGACGGCGCCTGACCGGCGGGGGCGGGGTCAGGCTCCCCGGTGACCCGGTCGGCGGGGCGTGCGCCGCGGCCGGCCCGGGTCAGGGGATCACGCGGCCGTGCGCGTCGGGCACCCCTGACTTGCGCCAGAAGTAGGTGCTGACCTGGTCGCGCCACTCGGCGGCCGAGCGCACCTGCTCGGCGAACCGCACCGTCACCTCGCTGCGGGTCGGCTCCGGCACGAGCGGGGCGACCTCTTCCCAGCGCCGCACCATGGCCACCACCTCGTCGTAGCCGGCGACGTGCGTGTCGTAGACGTGCTGGATCACCGTGGCGCCGCTGTGGAGCACGTGGGTGTAAGGGACGTGGTGGAAGAACAGCAGCAGCTCGTCGGGGCAGTCGGCCAGCGACTCGTACACCCGGGCCACCTCGGGCGGGTACTGGGCCGTGCAGCCGGTGCCGGTGGCGACGGTGCGGTCGACGCCGACGCCGTCCCGGTCGGCGAAGTGGTAGGTGCCCCACGGCGAGTACTCGTAGCCGTCGACGCTCGGGCCGTAGTGGTGGTGGGGCTGCACCATCCAGCCCACCCCCAGCGGCGCGGTGTACCGCTCGTAGGTGAGCCACGAGCCCGCCAGGATCTCGACCACGGCCTCGGCGACCGTCGGCTCGTACGTGGCCGCCGCCCACTCGCGCAGCACGTCGGTGGGGTCCAGGGCCGGGTCCCAGGCGAGGCGCCCGTACGCGTAGAGGTTGGCCTGGGCGAACGGGTGCCCGGTCCAGGTGCGGTCGGTGCCGACGTTGGCCACGGCGGTGAGCCCTGAGCGGGGTCGGTGGGGCTGGCGCAGCACGTCGCGCAGCGGCGGCACCGTGTCGGTGAGCCCCGTCGGGAACGCCAGCACCTGCGACCAGCAGGGTCCCAGGTACACCGCGTGGCGCTGCTGACCCGTGTACTCCTGGGTGATCTGCAGCTCGCACGCCAGCGAGGTCTCGCGCAGGCCGAGCAGCAGCGGGGAGACGGGCTCGCGGACCTGGAAGTCCATGGGCCCGTGCTTGACCTGGAGCACCACGTTGTCGCGGAACGTGCCGTCGAGCGGCAGGAAGTGGTCGTACGCGGCCCGCGCCCGGTCGGTGCCCCGGTCGCGCCAGTCCTGCCGGTGGTCGTAGACGAACGCCCGCCAGAACACGGTGCCGCCGTACGGGGCGAGCGCGTCCGCCAGCAGGTTGGCCCCGTCGCTGTGGGAGCGGCCGTACGTGAACGGGCCGGGACGCCCCTCGGAGTCGGCCTTGACGACGTAGCCGCCGAAGGTGGGCACCCGGGCTGCGACGCGGCGGGTGGTCTCGGACCACCAGGCCACCACGCGCGGGTCGAGCGGGTCGGCGGTGTCGAGGTCGCCGAGGGTCACCGGACTCGCGAAGCTGACGGCGAGGTAGGTGCTGAGGCCGTACTCGGCGAGCACCCCGGCCACCCGGGCCACCCCGTCGAGGTGGTCGGTGAGCAGGCGGGTCTCGGCCTCGTGGACGTTGACGTTGTTGACGGCGACGGCGTTGATCCCGAGGCACGCCACGAGCCGGGCGTAGTCGCGTACGCGCGTGAGGTCGGCGCGCACCCGCCCGTCAGCGAAGAAGATCGACCCGCCGGCGTAGCCGCGCTCCACCTGGCCCAACTCCTGGGCCACGAGGTTGTCCCAGTGGTTGAGCATGCGCACCCGGTAGGCGGGCACCTGCGGGCCGGTGAGCGCCTCGGGGCCGCACGTGAGCAGCCGCCAGAAGCCGTACCCGAGCCCGGGGCCGCCGCCGGCGGTGAGCACCAGGTCGTCGCCGTCGGCGGTGACCTCGAACCCCTCGGCGGTGAGGTCGGTGCGCGACGGGTCGCGCACGAGGCGCAGCGTCGGCCCCGCGGCCGGCTCCACGATGCCGTGGCGGCGGCGCAGCAGCGCCAGGTCGCGGGCCACCGTCCGGACCGCGTCGTCGTCGGGCAGCTCGATGCGGCGGCCGAGCACCGACGCCACGGCCGGACCCGCCAGCCAGCACTCGTCGGTGCCCTCGAACCAGGTCTCGTCCGTCGGGATCATGGCCACCCTCTTGTGGGGTCGAAAGTTTCGACGTAGGGTCGTGTGTCGAGCAGTCACACTATCCGGCTGCGAGACCGGGCGACAATGCCCGGTGACAGCGGCTCACGACGGTCGGGGGACACGGTCGGGGGTCGCGGCACCCGCCACGACCAGTGGGGACGGTCGTGGCGTCCGTCTCGACGGCGACCACGGTCGTGTCGTGCGGAGGGGGGCACGGCACGAGGGCGGCATCGGCGCTGCCCGCGACGAGAGGGGCACACGAGTGGGCACGCAGGTCACCATGGCACAGATCGCCACCGAGGCGGGGGTATCGATCGCCACCGTGTCGAAGGTGCTCAACGGCCGCGCCGACGTGTCCGCCGGCACCCGGGCCCGGGTGGAGGGGCTGCTCGCCCGCTACGACTACCGACCTCGACGTGCCGCGTCGGGTGCCCCGCCCGTGCCGGTGGTCGACCTCGTGTTCCACCAGCTCGGCAACCCGTGGGCCGTCGAGATGATGCGCGGGGCCGACACCGCGGCCCGGGCCGCCGGCGCGGCGCTCACCGTCACCGAGTGCGGCCACGACTGGCGTCCGCAGCAGGCGTGGCTCGACTCCGTGGTGGCGCGGCGCCCCAGCGGTGTCGTGCTCGTGTTCACCACCCTGGACGACGACCAGCGGGCCCAGCTGCGTGCCCGCGCGATCCCGCTCGTGGTGGTCGACCCGTTGCACGAGCTGCCCGACGAGGTGCCCACGGTGGGCAGCGCCAACTGGCAGGGCGGCCGCATGGCGGTCAAGCACCTGCTGGGGCTGGGCCACCGTCGCATCGCGGTGATCGGCGGCCCCCGCGAGGTGCCGACCGCCCGGATGCGGGTCGACGGCTGCCTCGACGCGTTCCGCACCGCCGGCGTCGCCGTCGACGAGGACCTCGTCCGCTACGGCCGCTACCGCCACGAGGACGGGTTGGAGATCGGGCGCGAGCTGCTCGCGCGGCCCGACCGGCCCACCGCGGTGTTCGCCGGCTCCGACATGCAGGCGCTGGGCGTGATCCGGGCCGCCGCCGAGCTGGGCCTGAGCATCCCCGGCGACCTGTCGGTCGTCGGCTACGACGACATCCCGCTCGCCGACTGGGTGGTGCCGCGGCTCACCACCGTGCGCCAGCCGCTCATCGAGATGGCCGAGACGGCGGTGCGCATGGTGCTCGACCTCGCCGCGGGTGTGCCCGTACGCCGGCTCGACCTGGCCGTCGAGCTCGTCGAGCGGGCCAGCACCGCCCCGCCCGCCTAGCCCGCGAGGCGGCACGCTCCGAAGCGGCTCGGGCGGGTCGTGCGCCTGTCGGTGCGAGGCGTTACGGTCGAGGCGTCCAGGCACGCTTCCACGTCGAGGAGACGCTCATGACCTCACCCAACCGGCCCGGCCCGACCGCCGTCCCCCCCGGCCCCGTCGTGCCCCCCGGCCCGGCCACCGTGCCCTCGGGCCCGCCCACCGACCGGGCGGCCCTCCCGCCGACGGCGGCAGCACCACGTCCGCCGCTGCCCCCCACCCAGGGCCTCGGCCACGCACCGGCCGCCCCGGTCCCGCGGGCATCCGGCGGGTTCCGCGGCGGCTTCGGCCGCGGCCTGGGCACCGGGATGGGGTTCGCTGCGGGGGTGGGCGCCGTGCTGGTGGCGCTCCAGATCTTCGCCATGGTGGGCCTGCTCGTGCTCGGCCAGCTCCTCTCGGGCGCGTCCTCCGCCTCCGACAACCTGGCCACGGTGTGGGGCCCCGCCACGGCGAAGCACACGATGCGGGGCATCTACGTGACCGGGTCGATCCTGGGCTCGTCGTCCGACGGCAGCGGGCTGAGCGCCGGCACGTACGGCTACGAGGTCGCCGAGATGATCGACGGCCTGGGCCGCGACGACGCCGAGGGCCTCGTGCTGATCATGAACACCCCGGGCGGCACCATCTACGGGGCCAAGGCCATCGCCGACGCGGTGACCCGCTACCGGGAGCGCACGGGCCGCAAGGTGGTGGCCTACGTCGAGGCGATGTCGGCCTCCGGCGGCATGTACGCGATGGCGGGCAGCGACTACGTCATCGCCGACCACGGCACCCTCGTCGGGTCCATCGGCGTGATCGCCGGGCCGTTCTCCCGCTACCGCGACGTCACCAAGGTCGACGGCGGCGTGCTCGCCGGCGGCGTCGAGGCGGGCTCCGTCGACAGCCAGTACCTCACGCAGGGCAAGGGCAAGGACTTCGGGTTCCCCTACCGCGACATGACCGACGAGGAGCGGGCCGTGTTCACCGCGGGGATGGCCCGCGAGTACGCCGCGTTCGTCGACACGGTGGCCCAGGGGCGCTCGATCCCGGCCCAGACGATCCGCGACGAGATCGGCGCCTACCTCTACGACCCCCAGACCGCCAAGGACAAGCGGCTCGTCGACGAGGTGCTCGGCAAGGACGCGGGGTTCCGCAAGGCCGCCGAGCTCAACGGTCTCGACCCGAGCAGCACCCGTGTCGCCGCCGTCGAGGCACCGGGTCTGCTGTCGCAGCTGCTGGGCGCCGAGGCGCGTGCCTACGGCACCGCGCCCGCGGTGACGCCGCAGGGCGGCCAGCCGGCCCGGGTGACCTCGGTGATGTGCCACGGCGCCCCCCTCGTGCTGGCCTGGCACGGCGACCTGACGCCGGTGTGCGGCTGACCCGTGCCCGGTCGAGCTGGTGCGTCCGACCACCCGGGGCGCGGGCGGCGGCCCTGGGGGGAGCGGGGCGTCCGAGAAGACGTCCGGGGTGAGGCCGTGCCCGACCGTGACGCGTCGCGCCCGCCGGGCCCCGGCCCGGCCGACCCGCCCCACGACGAGCGACGGCCCGAACCGCGCCGGGAGCCGGGCCGAGCCGAGCCGGCCCCAGCCGCCGACGAGCAGGCCGAGCCGCGACAGGAGCCGGGTCCGGCCGGGCTGGGCCGACCCGAGGCGAGCCCGGTCGGGCCGGCCGGAGGCGAGCCCGCCCCGGCCCCGGCGACCCGGGGCCGGGACGAGCTCGACCGGCGGGTGGCGGGCTACCTCGACCACCTGCGGGTCGAGCGGGGCCTGTCGCAGCACACCCTGGCCGCCTACCGGCGCGACCTGACCCGGTACGCCGACGCGCTGCGGGCGGCGGGGGTGGCGACGCCGGCGCAGGTCGACGCCGACCTCGTGCGCACGTACGCCGAGGGGCTGCGCGGGGGTGACGCCGACCATCCGCCGCTGGCGGCGGCGAGCGTGGCCCGCATGGTG
>JBHAES010000346.1:0-17974 GCA_041855725.1 Actinomycetota bacterium | reverse complement strand
TAGGTCTTCTGCTGGGCCTCGAACTCTTCCTGGGTGCACGGGGTCCTCGGCGCGTCGCGGTCGGCGCCGCTGCACTGGAACGTCGGCACAGGCGTGCCAGGTCCTGGGACGCACCCGGCGAGCACGACGACCGCGGCCGCCAGGGCGAGGGCCTTGCGTACGAACGGTCTCACGACCACCTCCGTCGGGGGGATGACGACCACCACCACAGCCTGGCACGCCCGGGACGGGTCGTCGTGACCGCAGCCAGAATCTGTGGACAACTCGCGCGACGACCTGCCGTAGGCCGGGGCGCTCCCGGACGATGCAGGCCACGTCAGGCTGCACCTTGCGCCGCTCGCCGCGCCGGTGCCTGGCGGCGGAGATCCCCCGGGCCGGGCGGTCAGCGGGTGATCAGGGAGTACGGTCGGCGATCCGCTTGAGAGCGCGGCGGCTGCGGGGCACGAACCGGTCCAGCGCCGCGCGGCTCACGACGGCGGGGAAGCGGCGTTGCACGTAGCGGACCGCGTCGTCGACGTCGAGGCCGCGGGTAGAGTTGCCGACCCGCACCCACAGCTCGGGTGCGGCACCCTTGGCGGGGCGCAGGTAGACCGGCTCCGTCGACGGCGGGCAGGTGATGCGGCACGCGAGGAGGGCGTCGTCGCCCAGGGTGTCGAAGTCGACGTGCGCGAGGCTGGCGGCGGGCATGCCGAGCCGGGACTGCAGGTGGTCACGCAGCCAGAGCTCGAACCGGTCTGCGTCGGGCTGCTTCACGGTGGCGAGGTCGGCGTCGAGGCCCAGCGGGGTGCCGTCGTCGTCCACCCCGATGACCAGGGTGCCGCCGGCGGCGTTGAGGAACGCGGCCACGGTCTTGGCCACCACCAGCTCCATGCGGTCGTCGCGCTGCCCGGTGCGCAGGTTCACCCGAGCGGTGGACTTGAACTCCACCTGGTCGGACTCGCCCGCAGCCACCAGGTCGGCCAGCGTCGGCGGCGGGTCGGTGCGGATCCGGTAGGCGACGATCACCGTCGACACCCCCGCGATCACCGCGGCGTCCACCGCGAAGATCGCCGCCAGCGTCGTGGGGTAGTAGATCTCCTGGTCGGGCAGCAGCAGGCCCACCACCAGCGCCCCCACGCACATGCCGAAGAACGACACCACCGCCATCGTCGTCCCCGACACCAGGACCCGGCGGCGCAGCAGCCGGCGCACCAGCTCGCCGAACAGCCACGCCACGATGAGCATCACCGGTTGGATCAGGGCGAGGGTGACGAGGCGCGGGCTGGCTCCCATGGGTCTCCTCGGGTCGTACGGAGGTCCCAGTCTAAGGACGCCGTCGCGCCCCGCACACGACGCGAGCAGCCGCTCGAGCTGACCGAGCCCGGTGCGGCCTCCGACCCGCCCGTGACCGACCCGGCCGCGCTGCGCGCCTGCTCCGGGCGCCGTACGAACCGAGGCAGGCGGGAACCGAGTCCCACCTGGCCGAGTCGGGCGAGGACCCCGGCGAGACCTTCGACGACCCCCAGGACTACGCCCGCGAGCTCGCCGCCGGCGTGGGCGTCGCGCTGCGACGCAGCGCCCGCAGCGACACCGTCCTGATCCAGGTCTGCTCCGCCCTGCGCGCCCGGGACGGGGTGGCGCTCGTGCCGGCGTCGCCGTCCTGGCCGTGGGCACGCGGGTCGGCCTGGGCGGGCTGTCCCAGCTCGTGACCGGCTCGGCGGTGCCCTTCGGGCTCGACCTGTGGCTCGCGATCCTCGTCGGCGTCGCGGTCCTCGTCGGCTGGGGGCCTCGTCATGCGCCGGCTGCGCGACCCGTCGTCGGCCCACGCTCGGGCCGCCCGGTCCGATGGGGTCGTACGGGTCGGAGCGCCGACGCCTGCGCACGTCGCCGGGCGACACCACGGCTACGACAGGAGCTGCACGATGATCGGGCCCGCAGCGCTGGAGCCGGAGGCGGCGTCCTTGACCCACACCGCGACGGCCAGGTCGTGGGCGGTGTAGGCGATCATCCAGCCGTGGGTGGGCAGCGGGGTGCCGGTGCCGTACTCGGCGGTGCCGGTCTTGGCGCCGACGGCCACGTCCTTGAGCACCGCCCCCGACCCGGCCTGCACGGTGTGCGCCATGAGGGTGCGCAGCTGCTCGGCCTCGGCCTGGGTGAGGGGGGCGGCGGTGGGCTGCGGCTTGTGGCTGGCCACGAGCCACGGCACGGTGGTCGTGCCCGACGACACCGACGCGGCCAGGCCGGCCATGGCCAGGGGCGACGTGAGCACCCCGCCCTGGCCGATCATCTCCTGCGCCTTCTTCACCTCGGAGTCGGGCTTGGGCACCTCGCCGTAGAAGACGGGGGCGCCAGCGTCGAAGTCGGTGCCGACGCCGAGCGAGGCGGCGGCAGCGACCAGCTCGTCGCCCGAGACCCGCTCGTGCTCGTTGATGAACGCCGTGTTGCACGAGGCGGCGACGGCGTCCTTGAGCGGGATGCGACCCACCTGCGACGACGGGTAGTCGGAGTAGTTCTTGAACGGCCACCCGGTGACGGTGGTGGTCGGGGTGCAGCTGACCGGGGTGTCGGGGGTGAGGCCCTTGCGCAGCAGGGCCAGCGAGGTGGCGATCTTGAAGGTGGAGCCGGGGGCGTAGCGGCCGAAGTTGGCATCGGGTGCGCCGGCGCTGGCCGGTGAGGTGGCGAGCGCGAGGACCGCCCCGTCGGATGGTCGTACGATCGCGGCCGCGGCCGCCTGCTGGACGCCGCCCAGCACCTGGTCGGCCTTGCGCTGCAGCTCCAGGTCGAGGCTGACCTGCAGCGGGGTGCCCGGGGTCGGGTCGGCGGTGAACAGCACCGACGGGGTCACCGACGGTTGCGTCGTGCGGGTGGCCGTCGGGGTCGCCCCGGCGGCTGGGGTGGCGGACGCGGCAGCGGGGTCGGTGGCCGCGCCGCTGCCGGACGCGGCCGGGGTCGGAGCCCGGCGGCCCACGAGGGTGACCCGTGACCCGGGTCTGCCCCGCAGCTTGGCGTCGTGGCGGCGCTGCAGCCCGGTGAGGCCGACCTGGTCGCCGGCCTGGACGGCGCCGTCGGAGGCCTTGATGATCTCGGGGGTGGCCTCGCCGACGACGCCGAGGATCTCGTCGGCGAAGTCTGCCGACACCGGCAGCATCGCGGTGCGCTCGACGCCCACGGCGCCTGTGACGGTGGCGACCTCGCTGGGCACCTGCCCGGCACGCAGGGTGATGGCGACCACGAACGCCTTCTCCCCGGCGGCGGCCACGGCGGCGGCGTACGTGTCGGGGTTGACGCCCACCACGCCGGCCAGCGCCCGAGCCGCCGCGTCGTGCTCGGCCGCCAGGATGCGGGTCTTGTCGATTCCCACCTGCACCACGGTGTGCTCGTCGACGAGCATCGCCCCGCCGTTGCCGACGATGCCGGCGCGCTTGGCCGGGGTGCGGGTGTGGACCAGCCGGTTGGTGGCGTCGAGCCTCGGGTGCAGCACCGACGGCGACCACACCAGCCGCCACCCGTCGGCGGCGCGCAGCTGCACGGGGGCCTCGTACGTCCACGCGCCCGCCGGGAACGGCCACGTGTAGGTGAGGGTGAGGGTGGCCTCGGGCCGGTCGTGGGCGTAGAAGACGGGTCCTGCGGTGACCGTGGGCCGGTAGCCGTCCATGCCTGACACGATCTGGTCGATCTCGGCCTGCGCGGCGGCAGGCGACGAGTCGAGCGGGGCGCCGGTCACGTCGAGCGCCGAGAGGGCCGCCACCAGCCGGGCGACCTGCTCGTCGGCCGCCGGCAGGTCCAGCCCCGGCCGCGACGACGGCTGCGGCGCCGACCGGGCGCAGCCCGCCACGGCGAGCAGCACCACCAGCAGCCCCACCCACGGCCCGCGCCGCAACCCCCCGGACCAGCGAGCACCGTCGTCCAGCGACCTCATGGTTCCCCTTCCCCCGCGTCTGCCTGCCAGGGTAGGGGGCCGCGGTGACAGTTCCCGGCTGCGGCGCGGCCTGGGCCGTGAGGTCCCGGCCACGGCAGCCGTACGCCCCCGCGCCCACGCCCAGACCCTGCCGCCGGGACGGTCACGACAGCAGGCCGACGGTGAGGAGGGTCTGCGCCGCGTGGTAGGTGGCCATCACCACCGGCGGCGACCAGCGGGTCGCGGCGAGGAAGAGGGAGCGGCCCAGCAGGAGGTCGGAGGCGACGAAGCTGGTGGCCCCGAGGGCGGTGCACCACCCGCCGCGGGCCCAGGCGGCGACGCCGAGGGTGAGGAGCACCGCCTCGTACGCCGCCACCGGTACGCGCAGCCGCCCCGCGGCGCGGGCGACGGGCACGCCCCAGCGGGCGACGACCGCGACCCCGAGCACCCCGGCAGCCACCACCGGCCACGGGAACGGGGGCCCGCCCGGCGCGGCCTGGGCGACGGCCACGAGGAAGGCGAGGTGGCCCAGCAGGAACGCCCCCAGCCCGACGGGCAGCTGCCACGGCCGCATCGCACCGGTCGGCGGGTCGAGCAGCGCCAGGTCACCGACCAGCCCCAGCGCCAGCGCGACCGTCACGGCGACCCGCGGACCGTCGCCGCCCAGCAGCCACGCCGCCACGAGCAGCGCCAGCATGGGGAGCGGCTTGACCACCATCATCAGCCGTGGCGACTGCCGCCACGCCGCCCACCACGATGCGCCGGACCCTGCCAGGAGCACCGTGCCCAGGACCGCGACCTCGAGACCCACGGCTCCATGGTGCCCGGTGCGCGCCGTCGGGAATAGCCCCCACCCCATTGTGGTTGAAGGATCAACTACCACGTGAGGAGGACATCGTGCAGCTCGGCATCTTCTCGGTCAGCGACCTGACCCCCGACCCGACCACCGGTCGTACGCCCACCGAGCGGGACCGCATCAAGAACCTGGTGCAGATCGCGGTGAAGGCCGAGGAGGTGGGCCTGGACGTGTTCGCGTTCGGCGAGCACCACAACCCGCCGTTCATCGCGTCGTCGCCGACGACGTTCCTGGGCCACGTCGCCGCCAGGACGTCGCGGATCATGCTGTCGACCGCGACCACGCTCATCACCACCAACGACCCGGTGCGGCTGGCCGAGGAGTACGCGCTGCTGCAGCACCTGGCCGACGGCCGCCTCGACCTGATGCTCGGCCGCGGCAACACCGGCCCGGTGTACCCGTGGTTCGGCAAGGACATCCGCGACGGCATCCCGCTGGCGGTGGAGAACTACGCGCTGCTGCACCGGCTGTGGCGCGAGACCGACGTCGACTGGGAGGGCCGGTTCCGCACACCCCTGGCCGGGTTCACCTCGACGCCACGCCCGCTCGACGACGTGCCGCCGTTCGTGTGGCACGGGTCGATCCGCTCCCCCGAGATCGCCGAGCAGGCCGCGTTCTACGGTGACGGCTTCTTCCACAACAACATCTTCTGGTCGCCGTCGCACACCCGCCGCATGATCGAGCTGTACCGGCGCCGCTGGGAGCACCACGGCCACGGCCCCGCCGACACCGCCATCGTCGGGCTCGGCGGCCAGGTGTTCATGCGCCGCAACAGCCAGGACGCGATCCGCGAGTTCCGTCCGTACTTCGACGTCGCGCCCGTGTACGGGCACGGCCCGTCGCTGGAGGAGTTCATGGCCACGACGCCGCTCACCGTCGGCAGCCCGCAGCAGGTGGTGGAGCGCACCCTCGCGTTCCGGGAGTACGCCGGCGACTACCAGCGCCAGCTGTTCCTCGTCGACCACGCGGGTCTGCCGCTGAAGACGGTGCTGGAGCAGCTGGACCTGCTCGGCGAGATCCTGCCCGCCCTGCGGGAGGGGTTCGCCGCCGGCCGGCCCGCCCACGTGCCCGCCGCCCCCACGCACGCCTCCCTGGTCGCCGCCCGTGGCGAGGTGGCGGGCGTCGCGGCGCCGGTGGTGCACGACACCGTCACCGGGAGGTCGGTGTGACCCGTACGGTGGCGGTGGTCACCGCCGGGATGGGGGTGCCGTCGGCCACCGCGAAGCTGGGTGAGCGGCTCGGCGCGGCGGTGGCGGCGGCGCTCGACGCCCGCGGCGAGACGGCGCAGGTGGTGCGCGTGGAGGTCCGCGACGTGGCGCACGAGGCGGTCAACGCCGCTCTCACCCACGTGGCCGCGCCGGCGCTGCAGGAGGCGCTCGACGCCGTGGCCAGGGCCGACGCGGTGGTGGCGGTGACCCCGGTGTGGAACGGGTCGTACGCGGGACTGTTCAAGCTGTTCTTCGACGTGCTGGACCCCGACGCGCTCGTCGGCACCCCGGTGCTGCTGGCCGCCACCGGTGGCACGGCCCGGCACTCGCTGGCGATCGACCAGGCCATGCTCCCCCTGTTCTGGGGGCTCAAGGCCCAGGTGATGCCGACCGCCGTGTTCGCCGCCACCGAGGAGTGGGGGCAGGCGTCGGGGCTCACCGCCCGCATCGAGCGGGCCGCCGGCGAGCTGGCCGACGCGGTGCGCGGGCCCGCCGGCGATGGCACGGCCACCGCGGCTGGAGCCCTCCACCAGCCGGCTGCGAGTCGGGCGCGGCGCAGCGACCCGTTCGACGACGTGCCCGACTTCGCCACCCTTCTCGCCTCCGTACGCCCCGGCGGCTGAGCCCAGCGGCGTACGGGCAGCGGCGACGCCCGGGTGGGAGCGAGGACAGGCACAGGGAGGGGCGTGACCGTCGGCTGGTCACGCCCCTCCTACCTGCCGATGGTAGCCCGCCGCGGACCGCGACGGCAGGCCGCGAGCGTCGCCCCGGCGCCGAGCCCCGACCGGACGGTCTCTCGCCCACGGCCCGACCGGCTGAGGCGATCGGCGCCACAGGCCTCGGCGCGTCCGCGACGACAAGCAGCGTCACCCGCGGGGCGAGGGTCCGTCCACAGGTGGACGGCCCACGAGACTGGGACGGTGGTGCTGCTGTCTATGACGACAGATGTCGTCGTAGCCGGCGTGGAAATGTGGAGAACCGGCGTCGTACGCCGTGGCACGACGATCACATCGATGTGATTGCTGTGGACGCCGCCGAACTACACGGGGAGGATCTGGGGGGGCCGTCGCCGTCGCCGGTCCCGGTCGCGGTATGTCCCCAGGTCGGCCCACGACCGCTCCACACCGGCACGCCCACCCCTGTGGACAGCACCGAGCCCCCAGCGGGCACCGGGCGGCCGCGGCCGAGGTGCGCGAGAGGCGTACGAACAGGCCGGTCGCCGGGGCGTCGTACGAGCGGCGGGGCCACGAGGCACCGAGAGCTGACAGGCGTACGAGAAGGACCGAGGAGCCCACGAGCTGGCGAACCGGGCCACGAGCAGTTGCACCCGTGGCCGACGGTGCTGCGCAGGCAGGGTGGCGTACGGTGCCGCAGGACGTGCCCAAGGTGGCGCACCGGCGCAGCGGATAGCGCCGTGGCAAGGGCTGACGCTCGCCGGTCCGGGCGAGGCGGGGTGACAGCGGTGGGAGGTCAGGCGCGGGTGGCCTGGTTGCGGATGCGGTTGGTGATCTCGGTGACGGTGGTGAAGATGGCGCGGTCCTTGCGGATCAGGTCGCGGATCTTGCGGTCGGCGTGCATGACGGTGGTGTGGTCGCGGCCGCCGAACTGCTGGCCGATCTTGGGCAGGGAGAGGTCGGTGAGCTCGCGGCACAGGTACATGGCGATCTGGCGGGCGGTGGCGACGCTCTGGGAGCGGCCGGGGCCGGTGAGCTCTTCGACGGTCATCTGGAAGTAGGCCGCGGTCTGGTCGATGATCATCTGCGACGTGATGGGGCGGTCCTGGCCCTCGGGGATGAGGTCCTTGAGCACCACCTCGGCGAGGTCGAGGTTGACCTCGCGGCCGTTGAGGGAGGCGTACGCGGTGACGCGGATGAGCGCGCCCTCGAGCTCGCGGATGTTGGTCTGGATCTTGGAGGCGATGAACTCGAGCACGTCGAGGTCGACGGTGAGCCTCTCGGCGCCCGCCTTGCGGCGCAGGATCGCGATCCGGGTCTCGAGGTCGGGCGGCTGGATGTCGGTGAGCAGGCCCCACTCGAACCGGCTGCGAAGCCGCTGCTCCAGCGCCTCCAGCAGCTTGGGCGGGCGGTCGGAGGTCATCACGATCTGCTTCTGCGCCACGTGCAGCGTGTTGAACGTGTGGAAGAACTCCTCCTGGGTCTGGATCTTCGACTCCAGGAACTGGATGTCGTCGACCAGCAGCACGTCGACGTCGCGGTAGGTGCGGCGGAACTGGGCGGTGCGGTTGTCGGAGATCGCGTTGATGAAGTCGTTGGTGAGCTCCTCGGTCGACACGTACTTCACCTTGAGGTGCTGGTGGTAGGTGTGCACGTAGTGGCCGAGGGCGTGCAGCAGGTGCGTCTTGCCGAGGCCGGAGGGGCCGTAGATGAGCAGCGGGTTGTAGGACTTGCCGGGGGTCTCGGCGACGGCGACGGCGGCGGCGTGGGCGAACCGGTTGAACTCGCCGATGACGAAGGTCTCGAACGTGTACTTCGGGTTGAGCCGGTCGTGCTCGCGGGAGCGGACGGGCCGCAGCGGGGGCTCGTCGAGGGGGTCGGGGGTGAACGGCTCGGGTGCCGTGGGGATGTTGTCGTGCGACGGCTCGGGCGACAGCTCGGCGTCGTGGAGGGTGGTGTCGATCGACACGGCCAGGCGGATGGGGGTGCCGTAGTGGTCGGTGAGGGTGTGCTCGACGCGGCTGCGGAGCCGGTTCTCCAGCCGCTCACGGGTGAACTCGTTGGGGGCGGCGACCATGAAGGTGGCCTCGTGCCGGGTGAGCGGCTTGCAGCTTGCCACCAGGGCCCGCGACGGCGGGTCGAGCTCGTCCATCACCTGACGCCAGATCAGGTGCAGGGGGATCCCGTCGGTGGCGTCGTGGGGGGTCTGCGACATCCCGGTGCGTCCCTCCTCGCGCCGTACGAACCGTCGGGCGGCGGGGGCCGCCCGTGCGAGTTCTCCACAGATCCATCCACACTCTGTGCATGGATCGCCCTCCCCGGCGCGGTGCTCAGGGCGTGGGACCCGGGCCGGTGGGGGCTGGTCCGAACCTAAACCCCCGTGCGGCAGGCCCGCAACCCGGGGCCGCAGAACGATGGGAGGTGGCACGGCGTGTCGGCTGGACTCGGGGCCCGCGACCACTCCGCCGGCGGCGAGGGTTTGCCCGACCGGTGGGGTGCCGCGTATCGTAGTCGGGTCGCTGATCGTCAGCGGCCGAGACCGTTGTGCCGCCCTGAGGCGTCGCACCCACCACACGAGGAATCGGGAGTACGCCGTGAGCAAGCGCACCTTCCAGCCCAGCAACCGGCGCCGCAGCCGCACCCACGGCTTCCGCACCCGCATGCGCACCCGCGCGGGCCGGGCCATCCTGGCCGAGCGTCGCCGCAAGGGCCGCGCGGTCCTGTCGGCCTGACCCGGCTCGATGCTGCCGGGGTCCGCCAGGCTGCACCGACCCGACGACATCCGCGCCACCGTGCGGCAGGGGATCCGGGTCGGCCGGCCCAGCCTCGTGGTGCACGTGCTGGCCAAGCACACCCCGCCTACCCGGGCGGGGTTCGTCGTGTCCAAGCAGGTCGGCGGCGCGGTCGTCCGCAACCGGGTGAAGCGGCGGGTGCGGCACCTCGTGGCCGCCGAGCTCACCGTGGCGCACCCGCCCGTCGACGTGGTCGTGCGGGCGCTGCCCGCGGCGGCGACCACCCCGGCCCGCCTCGGCGACGACCTCAGGTCGGCGTGGCAGGCGGCGATGCGCACGGTCGGGGCGCCGGCGTGAGAAGGCTGTCGCACCTGCTGGCGATCCCCATGATCTGGTTCGTCAAGGCGTGGCGGCTGCTCGTCTCGCCCCTGTACGGGCAGGTGTGCCGCTACCACCCCAGCTGCTCGGCGTACGGGTTGGAGAGCCTGCAGGTGCACGGCGCGTGGCCCGGCGCGTGGCTCACCGTGCGCCGCATCGTACGGTGCAACCCGTGGTCGCCCGGCGGGTACGACCCGGTGCCGGGGACCCCTCAGGCTGAGGCCTGGGCCGAAGAACAGCGGCGGGAGGCCGCGACGACGGGCTCGGTGGGAGCCCCTGACCAAGGACGAGACGCATGAGCCCGACCCTGCTGCCGCTGAACATCTGGGACTCGATCGCAGCCTTCTTCGACCAGATGATGTGGCCGTTGTACGCGGCCGTGTCGGCGATCCTGGTGGGCGCCTACCGGGTGCTCAGCCACGTGACCGGAGCCGGCAGCGGCATCACGTGGGCGCTGGCGATCATGACGCTGACCGTCTGCATCCGGATCCTGCTCATCCCGCTGTTCGTCAAGCAGATCAACTCCGCCCGCAACATGCAGCTCGTGCAGCCCAAGGTCAAGGTGCTGCAGGAGAAGTACGGGGCCGACCGCGAGCGGCTCGGCCAGGAGATGATGAAGCTCTACCGTGACGAGGGCGTCAACCCCATGGCGTCGTGCTTCCCGGTGCTGCTGCAGATGCCGATCTTCATCTCGCTGTTCCAGGTGCTCAACGCGGCGTCGCGCGGCGTGGCGAAGGGGTACTTCTTCGAGCGGTCGCCCGAGCTGGTCACCTCGATGCAGGAGGCCAACCTGTTCGGGGCCACGCTGGCGGGCGCGGCCATGCCGTTCACACCGTTCGGCGCCACGCAGATCGTCGCGATCGTGCTCATCCTGCTCATGACCGGGATCCTGTTCATCACGCAGCTGCAGCTGATGAGCCGCAACATGCCGCCCGAGGCGCTGCAGGGTCCGTTCGCGCAGCAGCAGAAGATGATGCTGTACCTGTTCCCGCTCATGTACATGTTCTTCGGCGTGTCGATCCCGATCGGCGTGCTGCTCTACTGGGCGACGTCCAACGTGTGGACCCTGGGCCAGCAGTACTACATCATCCGCAACAACCCGACGCCCAACACGCCCGCCTACATCGAGTGGGAGGAGCGCATGATCGCCAAGGGCCGCGACCCCCGCCAGATCGAGGCCGAGCGCATCGCGAAGCGTACGGGCCGCAAGGTGCAGCCCGCCCCGGCCGCGCCGACGGCCGACGAGAACGGCAGCGACCGGCCCCGGGTGCAGCGCCAGCAGATCAAGCGGCAGCAGCCGCGCAACCAGAGCCGGCAGGCCCGGCGCCGTGCCCACGGCACCCCACGACCCGCCGACGACGAAGGGACCAGCGCATGAGCGAGCACGACGACACCACCGCGGCCGCCGTGGCCGACCCGCAGCCGGAGACCCTGACCGGCGACGAGGCTGCCGCCGAGCCGACCGCCGTGGGCGAGGCGACCGGCGACCCCGCGGCCGACGCGGAGCCCGGCAGCGGCGACTCTGCCGGCAGCGCCGACTCGGCCGACGAGGACGACGCCGACGACGAGGACCCGCTGGAGGCGGAGGGCGAGATCGCGGCCGACTACCTCGAAGAGCTGCTCGACATCGCCGACCTCGACGGTGACATCGACACCTTCGTCGAGGGCGGCCGGGCGCACGTCTCCATCGTCACCGACACCGACCTGCTCGTCGGCCGCAACGGCGAGGTGCTCGACGCGCTGCAGGAGCTGTCGCGGCTCGCCGTGATGACCGAGACCGGCCGTCGCAGCCGGCTCATGCTCGACATCGCCGGCCACCGCGAGCGCCGCCGCAAGGAGCTGCAGGCCCTCGCGAAGGACGCTGTGGCCGAGGTCAAGGAGTCCGGCGAGTCCGTCCGCCTGGCGGCCATGAACCCGTTCGAGCGCAAGATCGTCCACGACGTCGTCGCCGCGGCGGGCCTGGTCAGCGAGTCCGAGGGCGAGGAGCCCCACCGCCGCGTGGTCGTGCTGCCCGGCTGAGCGTGACCGCCCCCCAGCCGGCGGACCGGCCCGACGGGCAGGTCGTCGAGGCCGTGTTCGGCGCGTACGCGGCCGAGGCTGCCGCGTACGCCGAGATCCTGGCGACCCGCGGCGTCGAGTGGGGCCTCGTCGGCCCCCGCGAGATCGACCGCATCTGGGGCCGGCACGTGCTGAACTCGGCCGCCATGGCAGCGCTCGTCCCCCACGGGGCCGACGTCGTCGACGTCGGGTCGGGGGCCGGGCTGCCCGGTATCCCGCTCGCCCTGGCCCGACCCGACCTGACCGTCACCCTCCTGGAGCCGCTGGAACGCCGCGACGAGTTCCTGCGGCTTGCCGTCGCCGAGCTCGGCCTCGACGACCGGGTGCAGTGCCGCCGCGGCCGGGCCGAAGCGGTCAGCGACCGCACCTGGCGGGTCGTCACCGCGCGCGCCGTCGCACCGCTCGACCGGCTCGTCCGCTGGACGGCCCCGCTCCTGTCCCCCACCGGCCAGATCCTCGCCCTCAAGGGCGAGTCCGCCCCCGCCGAGGTCGAGAAGGCCCGCCACACGCTGCGCAAGGCCCGGCTGCACGCCGAGGTCCTCGTCGTACGCGCCCACCCCACCACCGACGACACCCGGGTCGTACGACTGCGGCGCAGCTGACCACACGTCGACGAGCCGACACGTCGAGATGTCGACAAAGCGGCAAGCCGGACGGGCACGGCGGACGAGCACGAGATCAATCAGACGTACGAACCAATAGGAAGGTACGTGCCCTTCGGTCGTCGGGGACGGTGTCGGACGCAAGCACGGCCACGGACGAGGCGGCCGAAGGCATGCGTGCCCTGCGCGCTGCCCTGACCGCTCACCTGGGCAAGGCTGCCGGCGCGTGGTCGCCTCGCCCGGCCCGTGGGCCGCGGCTGCACCCTTGATCCACCGTTCTGACGATCCCTGCCGGAAGCCGGGTCTCGGTGCATCTCTGCGCGCCAGTCGAGCTCGTCACCGGACGGTGGGCAACATCTCCCAAGACTGGGCTGGTGGCCGCGGCCACCGACCTGTGTCTCGGCTGTCGGGGCAGCCTCACCGAGGTGAGCCAGCAGTCCTTGCGGGTAGCCGCTGAGCCCTGATGCCACGTGCCGGGATGTCGGGGTGGTGGTAGGTGGCTGGTGCGTCGGTGGGGCAGGCGCTGGTGACGCACGCACCAGTGCCGAGCGCGAGCTGTGGGGCCGAAGGACCGGCAGCGGCGACCGGTATGGATGCTGCCGGCAGCCGAAGCGCCTGCCGCGTCGGACGCGTAGTCCCCGGCAGCGCCGTCGTCAGCCGCGGGAACGGTCAGTGGCAGGCCGCGACCGGGCGACGGTGTGGGACGCGGACCGGCGTGACGGCGGGGCACAGCGACGCGGCGACCGCCGACGAGCCCCGGCCGTGGAGCAGCTGCCCGGACAGGGTGCGGACGGACGGCGGCGTTGAGTCTGCGGAGGTTGGGGAGCTGGACGGGTGAGAGGTTCGCGGAGCGGGATGGTAGGGGTTGGCGTTCGGTGGGTGGTGCTGGGCGGGTCGACCGGCGCTGACTGCAGGGTTGCAGGATTGGCGGCGGAGCGCAGGACGGGGGTGGTGGTGCTGGAGTGGCGGGGTCATGGTGGTCAAGGGGGCTGGCGGGGTCTGGGCCGAGACACTGTCAGCGATCCTCGCTAGGCTGGCACAGCCCTAGTGAAAGGTGACGGCGTGACGAACGAGGTGCTGCCCGCAGGTCAGTCGACAGAGGCTCCGTTTCACGTGGAACATCCGCCGCGCGTGGACGGGTTCGAGCGCGATGAGTTCGACACCCGGCCGAAGGGGACCCCCCTCTACGAGCCCACCGTTTCACGTGAAACGGCGCAGGCACTCCCCAAGCCCAAGGAACCCCGCGTCCTCGTGGTCGCGAACCAGAAGGGTGGCGTGGGGAAGACCACGACGGCTGTCAACCTGGGTGTCGCCATGGCGCTGGGTGGCTTGTCCGTCCTGGTGATCGACATCGATCCGCAGGGCAACGCCTCCACCGCGCTCGGCGTGGATCATCGCCCGGGCATCCGGGGCACGTACGAGGTGATCATCGACGGGGACCAGCTGGCGTGGCACGTGGTGCCCAGTCCGGAGGCCGAGGGGCTGAAGGTGCTGCCTGCGACCATCGACCTCGCCGGCGCTGAGATCGAGCTCGTCGCCATGGAGGGCCGCGAGCGACGCCTCGACCGGGCACTGCAGGCGTACCTGGCCGAGCACCCCACCGACGTCGTGATCATCGACTGCCCGCCGTCGCTGGGCCTGCTCACCGTGAACGCGCTGGTCGCTGCGAAGGAGATCCTGATCCCGATCCAGTGCGAGTACTACGCCCTCGAAGGGGTCTCGCAGCTGTCGCGGACCATCGAGATCGTCGCCGGCAACCTCAACACCGACCTCACCATCTCGACGGTGCTCCTCACCATGTACGACGGGCGCACCCGCCTCTCGCAGCAGGTCGCCGACGAGGTGCGGCGATACTTCCCCACCCAGACGCTCGAGCACGTGATCCCGCGCTCGGTGCGGATCTCCGAGGCGCCCAGCTATGGGCAGAGCGTCATCACCTACCACGCCGGGTCGGCGGGGTCGGTCGCCTACCTGCGGGCCGCCGCCGAGATGGCCGCGAAGGAGGCCGTGGCATGAGCAGCGCGAAGCGACCCACCGGGCTCGGTCGAGGCCTTGGCGAGCTCTTCCAGCGCACCGACGCCCCACCGGCCGAGCCGCAGCCCGGCCAGGTGGCTCCGGTGCCGATGCCGGCGGGCTCGTCGTACGAGGAGATCCCCGTCGATGCCATCACGCCGAACCCGCGCCAGCCGCGTACGGTGTTCGACGAGGACGCCCTCGCCGAGCTGGTGGACTCCATCCGCGAGGTGGGCTTGCTGCAGCCGGTCGTGGTGCGGCCCACGGGTCCCGGTGCCTACGAGCTCGTCATGGGCGAGCGGCGGCTCCGGGCGACCAAGGCCGCAGGCCTGGCGACGATCCCCGCGATCGTACGGCCCACCGAGGAGGCCGACCTGCTGCGGGACGCGCTGCTCGAGAACCTGCACCGGGCTCAGCTCAACCCGCTGGAGGAGGCCGCCGCCTACCAGCAGCTGCTCGACGACTTCTCGTGCACGCAGGAGGAGCTGTCGCGCCGGATCAAGCGCTCGCGACCCCAGATCAGCAACACCATCCGGCTGCTGCGGCTGCCGCCCGCGGTGCAGCGCCGGGTCGCGGCCGGAGTCCTCAGCGCCGGCCACGCCCGTGCCCTGCTCGGCCTCGACGAGCCGGAGGCGCAGGAGCGGCTCGCGCAGCGCATCGTCGCCGAAGGGCTCTCGGTGCGCGCCACCGAGGAGATCGTGACCCTCGCCGTCCGCGAGCCCGCCCGGCAGCGCCGCCCCCGCGCCCCGCGACCCGAGAGCCCCCGCGCGGCCGAGGTCGCCGCCGACCTCTCCGACTGGCTCGACACCCGCGTCAAGGTCGACATCGGCCGCAGCAAGGGCCGCATCACCATCGAGTTCGCCTCCGAGGACGACCTCGACCGCATCCTCACCGTCCTCGACATGGACAAGTCGTGAGATCGTCATGTCCGTATGTCGACAAAGTGACTGATCCCCACGCCGACGTCTCTGGGGCTGCCTGAGGGGGGCGGCGTCGACGGCGAGCGTCCCTCGGTGCGGTGCCGTGCACGGCGGGCGCGGCACCGCGGACCGGCGACGGCGTCCGCGTGGAGCGTGCCGGCGTGGAGAACGGGGGCTGGCGCCGACCGGCGGCCCCTCGTTGCTGGTGCTGGTTGGTGGGCGGCGTCAGGGGGGCGGCCACGCGCACCAGCGCCGGGCCCGCGACTACCGCCCCTCAGCGCGGGTAGGCCTCACGGGCGCCTTGATCCGGCTCTGTCGTGGCGCGCGACTGCCCTGCCGAGCCGAGGGGTCCCCCGGCTACCGCGGACGGAGGCCCCAAGAAAGGGCTGGGTGAGCCTGTCGACCCATCTCAGCAGCGGCGCCCGCCGCCTGATGCAATCAGACACAAGGATGATATCAGGCTCACGCAGGATGCCGTCGGGCAGGTGGCCGGCACCGATGGGACGACGGCGAGATCGTCGATGAGTTGCGCCCACGGCCACACGAGCGCGTGCCGCAGCGACGTGAGCATGGCGCGGGAGAGTGCCGGCGTCGCCCGGGCGCAGCTGTGTCCGCCTGCCTGCACCTCCTCGATGGTGACAAGGGCGGGTCCGTTGCGGAAGAGGTCGCGGCTCGTGCGGTCGGCCGACGAAGGTGTGGTCGCCGCGCTGCTCGGGGCTCGTGGGATCCGTGCGGCTCAGCGGCCGAACCGGGAGCAGGGAACCTCGACGTACCAGCCGGCGGGCAGCGTCTCGACCCGTACGGTACCGGCGGTGCACGTGCCGGCGTTCACCTGGGCCGACCAGGCGGGCCCCTCACGGAACTCGGGCACGACGGCGTACGACACGCTCAGCACGGCCACCAGCAGGAGCGCCGTACCCAGCCGCAGCAGGGTCGGCTGGAGCCGGTCGACGAGCAGCACGACCGCGGCCAGGAGCAGCAGCGAGGCCGACATGCCCCAGCGGACGAGGATGAACGGAGGGGAGTGGTAGATGAACTTCGACGAGTCGTTGGAGAGGTAGGCGAGCAGCCACTGGCCCAGCGACACGGCCAGGGCGGCCCAGACGGCGAGCCGGTAGTCCCAGGAGCGGCGCCAGGTCATCGCGAGCGCGAAGCCGAGCAGCGCCACCAGGAGCAGCCGCGGCGTCCACCACGTGAACCTGGTCACCACCTGGTCGACGAGGCCGGTGCTGTAGACGAACCCGGCGATCTCGACGTTGGCGAGGTACCCGTTGAGGGTCGTACGCGCCCCGGGCAGGCCGGTGGCGCCGGTGACCCTGGGCTCCAGCAGATAGGTGAGCACCTGCCACGCCAGGCCCGCGGCGGCGCCGGCCACCACGCCGGGGTGGAGCCTGCGGCGCAGCCACTGCACCCCGAGCAGCGGGGCCAGCAGCGCGGTCTGGATCTCGGTCATGCAGCACACGAACGCGAGCAGGCCCCAGGCGACGACGTGCCAGCGGCGCCGGACATGGACGAACGCCACCCACAGCAGCAGGTAGCTGCCGTACCAGTGCACGTTGGCCAGGTTGCCGAGCACCTCGGCCCGGGCGGCGGGCGCCAGCACCGGCACGAGCGCCACCAGCAGCCGGCCCGTCTCGGTGCGCACCACCCGGCGGCACGCCGCGTACGAGGCCGCGGCCACGCCGCCGACGAGCAGCGCCGACCCGATCGTCACCCCGAGGCCCCACCAGGCGACGGGCAGCAGCGTCACGACCCCGGAGACGATGCGTGGGGCGAGGTGCTGGTAGCCGGCGTACGGCTCGAACAAGGGCGCCCCCACCAACCAGGTGCCGAGGAACATGCCGTCCTCGGCGTAGACCCGGTCGAGCCGCGACAGCGGGATCCGCAGCAGCGTCAGCAGCGTGCCGACGACGAGCACGACGGCCACGCGGGCCCCGGCGGGTAGCCGGTGCGCCGGGGCGTCGGCCCGGGTGGCGGCGGCGTCGAGCCGGTCGAGGCGGGCGAGGGCCGCGGCCATGGCTAGGCCCCCTCCGCGGCGGCGAGCTCGCGGCGCACGTCCTTGCGGGCGACGGGCTCGGCCACGGACGACAGGGTCGGGACCGTGCCGATCAGGCGGCCGACCCCCCACGCGACCAGCAGCACCAGGTAGAGCCAGCCGTGGGGGATGCCGGACCAGGTCACCCACCGCTCGTCGTGGCCGACGTACCGCAGCGGCATCGCCCACAGCGTGAGGGCCGCGAGCAGGGCGCCCACCAGGCAGGCCATGACGCAGAGGCGCAGCGCCGCTCTCGCGGACGCCGCCTGGTCGGTGTGGACCACCGTCGGGGTGGCAGGGACGGTGCGGGTCATCGATCCCCCTCGGTCGGGCAGTCGGCGCCGCCCAGCCTACCGACCGGAGCGTCGACCCCACGTCCGCGCCCACGGCTGACTGAGGGCCGCCGGGCACCAGGTCACGGGGTCGTGGCGGCGTCGTGATCGGTGAGCGCGAGTCCCCGCCGACGCGAGGACCCCGGTCCAGCGGCATCGACATGACAAGGGCGAACGCGTGACCTCGCGGCCGGGCTGGGTGACGGTCCCCGGGGCCGGCCGCCGGCCGCCTCGCGCGCCGCCAGGCCCTGCGACGCGAACCCCAGCCACCCGCCGACCGCGGCCAGCG
>JBHAES010000345.1:0-5022 GCA_041855725.1 Actinomycetota bacterium | reverse complement strand
CGCCTCGGCCCTCAAGGGCTACCGGCGGCCCGTGCTCGCAACCTCCACCGACGGCGTGGGCACCAAGGTCGCCATCGCCCAGGCCCTCGACACCCACCACACCATCGGCTGGGACCTCGTCGGCATGCTCGTCGACGACCTCGTCGTGGTGGGCGCCGAGCCCCTGTTCGTCACCGACTACATCGCCTGCGGGGTGCTCGTGCCCGAGCGGGTCGCTGCCATCGTCAAGGGGATCGCCGAGGCGTGCACCGAGGCCGGCGCCTCGCTGCTGGGCGGCGAGACCGCCGAGCACCCCGGCCTGCTCGCCGCCGACGAGTACGACGTGGCGGGCGCCACCACCGGCGTGGTCGAGGCCGACGAGATCCTCGGCGCCGACCGGGTCGTCCCCGGCGACGTGGTGCTCGCCTGCGCCTCGTCGGGCCTGCACTCCAACGGCTACTCGCTGGTGCGCCACGTGCTGCTCGAGCGGGCCGGCATGCGGCTCGACGCGCAGGTCGCCGAGCTCGGCCGCACCCTCGGCGAGGAGCTGCTCGAGCCGACCCGCGTCTACGCCCGCCACCTGCTCGAGGTGGTGCGCACCACCGAGGTGCACGCCATGAGCCACGTCACGGGCGGCGGCCTCGCCAACAACCTGGCCCGGGTGCTGCCCGACGGCGTCCGGGTGGTCGTCGACCGCGCCACCTGGTCGCCGGCGCCGATCTTCGGGCTCGTGCAGCGTACGGGAGGCGTGTCGCAGGCCGACCTGGAGGCCACCCTCAACATGGGCGTCGGCATGGCCGTCGTGCTGCCAGAGGCCTCGGTCGACGCGGCGCGGCGGGTGCTCGACGGGGCGGGGATCGACAGCTGGGTCGCGGGCCGCGTCGAGCGCGGCGAGCCCGGCCCGGGCCTGGTCGAGCTCACCGGCCACCACCAGGGCTGACGCCACCGGCCCGTCCGGCTTTGTTGCGCATCCGGTCTCCGGTAACCTGTGCACCACGACAGATTCCAGCGATCGCGGGTGTCCCGCGAATGAACAGGCGAGGGGGCTGACCCGATGGGGCGCGGCCGTGCAAGGGCGAAGCAGACGCGAGTGGCCCGAGAGTTGAAGTACCGGTCCGTCTCCACGGACTTCTCTTCCTTGGAGCGCGAGCTGCGCTCCGTGTCGAGTGACGACGTCCCCGATCCCTACGCCGAGCTGGCGGAGCAGTACGCCGAGGCCGACCGCGACGAGGCTGACGAGGCCGAGTCCGACGACGACGGCGCCTACGGCATGAGGAAGTCCGGCTGACCGGCCCCGGCGTACGGTCACGGGCGTGGTGAGGCTCCCCTTCGATCGGCGGCGCCCCGGGACCCGTACGGACGAGCCAACCGCACCGGCCCCCGAGACGGACGCGGCCGAGGCGCCGGCGAGCACGCCCGACCCGGAGCCGCCCGAGCCGCCCCGGTGGGGGCGGTGGACCGCCGACATCCTGCCCGGCTACCGAGCCCGCACCCTGGCGATGCCCGGCGTGCCGCTGCTCGCAGAGGAGGGCCCCGGGTGCCTGGCCGCCACCCTCGTGCGTCGCGGCCGGCGCCACCACGACCGGGCGGTGCTCTACGTGCACGGCTGGAACGACTACTTCTTCCAGACCCACGTGGCCGACCGGTGGGACGCGCTCGGCTACGACTTCTACGCCCTCGACCTGCGCCGCTACGGCCGCTCCCTGCACCCCAACGAGCTGCCCGGCTACGTCGCCGACCTCGCCGACTACGACGTGGAGCTCGACGCGGCCGTCGCTCACCTGCGGCGCCACCACCGTACGGTGGTCGTCAACGCCCACTCCACCGGTGGCCTCGTGGCGTCGCTGTGGGCCGGCCGGCACCCGGGCCTCGTCGCAGGGCTGGTGCTGAACTCCCCGTGGATCGAGCTGCAGGGCTCCGCCCTCATGCGGGCCATCGCTGCGCCGCTCGTGCGCTCGCTGGCGTCGCGGCGTGCCACGTGGGCGATCCCGGTGAAGGAGAGCTCCGTCTACTTCCGCACGGTGCACGCCTCCGTCGGCGGGGAGTGGGACTACGACCTCGTCCTGAAGCGCAACCCGTCCAACCCGGTGCGACCCGGCTGGCTGCAGGCCATCCTCGCCGGGCAGGACCAGGTGGCGGCCGGCCTCGGCATCGACGTGCCGGTGCTCATGGTCACCTCGAGCAGCAGCGACTTCAGGCGGCGCTGGCACCCGTCGCTGCGGTCGGTCGACGTGGTGCTCGACGTGGACCGGCTCGCCGCCCGGGCGCCTATGCTGGGCTCGCACGTCACCTTGGTGCGCCTCGACGGCGCGATGCACGACGTCGCCCTCTCGGCCGAGCCGGTCCGCGGCCGCTACTTCGACACCATCGAGCGCTGGGAGCGGGCCTGGCTGCGGTAGGGGAGCGGCCTCGGCCGCTGGTCAGGTCAGCCGGGCCCAGATCTCGGTGGCGGCGAGCCACACGAACAGCGCCGCCACCAGCCCCAGCGCCACGTTGGTGACCCACCCGTTGCGCCACGGGCGCGGCGTCCGGTCGGTGTTGAGCAGCACCAGCAGGGTGATCGCGAGGAACGGCATGAACAGCGACCCGAGCACGCCGTAGAGCAGGATGAGCTCCACGGGGCTGCCGACGAACATCAGCACCATCGGCGGGAACGTGAGCCACAGCAGGTAGGCGCGGTACCAGCGCCCGCCCGTACGGGTGCTCTCGTGACCCGAGGGCAGGCCCCGCAGGTTGCCCACGAAGTCGGCGAACATGAGGCTCACCCCGTTCCACACGCCCAGCAGCGACGACATCGCGGCGGCGAAGAACCCGACCAGGAACACGGTGCCGAACCACGACCCGTAGCGGTCGGCCAGCACGGTCGACAGGTCGAGCAGGCCCTTGTCGCCCGACGAGACCGCGATCTGGGCCGAGTAGAGCAGCTCGGCGCCCACGACGAGGGTGGCGACCACGAACACCCCGGTCATCACGTAGGCGGCCGTGTTGTCGATGCGCATCACCTGCATGAACCGGGGCGTGCTCCACCCCTTCTCGCGCAGCCAGTACCCGTACGCGGCCAGCGTGATGGTGCCGCCCACGCCACCGGCGAGGGCGAGCACGGTGACGATGCCGCCCGGCGGCACCCAGGGGCGCAGGCCGGCGAGGATGTCGAGCAGGTTGGGCAGCGTGAGCACCGCGGCGCCGACCATCGACACCACCATGAGTCCGATGAGCACCGCCATGACCTTCTCGAACAGCCCGTAGGTGTGGAACCACACGAGCGCGAGGCCCACCAGGGCGGCGATGATGCCCCACGCCTTCACCGACAGCGCCGGGAACAGGGCGTGCAGCGGCAGGCCCGTGCCCGACATCGCCGCCGAGCCGTAGACGAAGCCCCAGATCACGATGTAGGGGCCGAAGTAGGCGGTCGTCCACCAGCCCAGCGAGCGCCAGCCCTCGAAGATCGTCTTCTCGGTGGCCAGGCTGTAGCGGCCGGCGCCCTCGACGAGGATGATCTTCATGACGACGCCGACGACCACGCACCACAGCAGGCTGTAGCCGTACCTGCTGCCGGCGACGAGGGTGGCGACGAGGTCGATGGCGCCCACACCGGTGGCCGCCACCAGCAGCCCGGGCCCGATGATGCGCCACCTCGGCTGCTGCGTCACGCTCTGCTCCGGGGGTGTCATCCCCCTAACTTAAGGAATCGCTTCGGTCGCCACAACAGGTGCTTGACGATACCGGTGCCTGGTCCTGGTGCGTCGGCGGCCGTACGGGGATGCGGCGGAGGGCTGAGACGGCGCCGTCGACGTCGGGTGGGGTCGTACGACGAAGAGGTGGCCAGGGCCGGGGTCGAACCGGCGACCTCCGCATTTTCAGTGCGGCGCTGCTACCAACTGAGCTACCTGGCCGTGGACAGACGTTCCGCGACCCCGACGGGACTCGAACCCGCGACCTCCGCCGTGACAGGGCGGCGCGCTAACCAACTGCGCCACGGGGCCCTTGGCACAAGGGCCTCGCCGGTGGTGACCGGCCCGACCGACTATAGCGGAGCGGGGCCGCAAGTGCGAATCGGTTTCTGGGCGAGGGCCGAGGGGCGCGGCATAGGCTGCGGGGCGTGCAGACGTTCACCAAGCGGCGGCCCGCGGGGCGGGGGGCCTATCCGTACGAGGCTGCCTCCCTGGCGTGGCTGGCTGCCGCCGACGGCGCGCCGGTGGTGGCGGTGGTGGCCGCCGACGAGGGGCGCATCGAGCTGGCGCGGCTCGTCGCCGCCCCGCTCGGCGAGGCCGCGGCCTGGCGGCTGGGGGAGGGGCTCGCCCGCACCCACGACGCCGGGGCGCCCGCCTTCGGCGCCCCGCCGCCGGGCTGGTCGGGCGACGGCTGGGTCGGTCACGTGCCGCTGCCGCTGGGGGAGGTCGCCACGTGGGGCGAGATGTACGCCGAGCTGCGGTGCCGACCCTGCCTGCGGACGGCCCGTGACCGGGGCGACCTGGGTGCCGACGAGGCCAGGCTCGTCGACGCGGTGCTCGACAAGGTGGCCGCGGGCGCGTACGACGACGAGGCGCCGCCGGCCCGGATCCACGGCGACCTGTGGTCGGGCAACGCGTTCTCGACGCCCGACGGCGTGGTGCTGATCGACCCTGCCGCCCACGGCGGCCACCGCGTGACGGACCTGGCGATGCTGGCCCTGTTCGGCTACCCGCGGCTCGGCACCGTGGTCGCCGCGTACGAGGCAGCGTCGCGGCACCTGCCCGACGGGTGGCGCGAGCTGGTGGCGCTCCACCAGCTGCACCCGCTGCTGGTGCACACGGTGCTGTTCGGCGGCGGCTACGGCGCCCAGGCGGTCGCGGCGGCGGCGCCGTACGCCTAACGTGGTGCCCCCAACGGGATTCGAACCCGCGTAACCGCCTTGAAAGGGCGGGGTCCTAGGCCGCTAGACGATGGGGACCGGCCTGCCACAGTATCCCACGACGGCGGTGGACCGCCTCCCTCCCCCCGGGGCGGGGCGCCGAGCCGGTGGGGGGGGGGGCGGGGGCGGGCCTCAGGCCTTGGCCCTGATGT
>JBHAES010000344.1:0-2544 GCA_041855725.1 Actinomycetota bacterium | reverse complement strand
CGTCGGCCTCGGTGAACCGGTCGAGTCGCACGACCCGGCCGGCGAGCGGGGTCCCGGTGGGCAGGAGAGCAGGCACGGCCCTCACGCTAGCGTGCCGGCGCCGCCGCGTCGCCGCGGTCTCGCCGTCGGCTCAGCCGACCGTACGGTCGAGGAAGGCGATGACGCGGGCGGTGACCTCGTCGCGGTTGGTCTCGTTGAGCAGCTCGTGGCGCGCGTCGGGGTAGACCTCGACGTCGACGTCGCCCACCCCGGCGTCACGGTAGCGCTGCCCGACCAGCTCGACGGCCGCCCCGCCGGCGGCGATCGGGTCGGCGGAGCCGGAGAGGAGCAGGATCGGCAGGTCGCTGCGCACCCGGGCCAGCTCGGCGGGGTCGGCAGCCCGCTTGAGGGTCTCGATGCCCTCGAACGGCTCGGCCACCCAGCCCGACTCCGGGTCGGCGACGTAGCGGTCGACCTCGGCCTCGTCGCGGCTGAGCCACTCGAACCCCGTACGGTGCTCGAATCCCTCGTTGAAGGTGGACAGGTCGGCGGGGCCGGCGAGCATGTCGGCCAGGCCGGAGACCTCGGTGGTGCCGAGCAGCACGAGCGCGTCGACGTCGGCGGAGTGGTCGAGCACGTACTGCTGGCTCGCGAACGAGCCCATGCTGTGGCCGACCAGGGCGACCCTGGCGCCCGGGTGGTCGGCGTGGATGCGCCGGTTCAGCGTGTCGAGGTCGCCCACCCAGCCGGGCCAGCCGTCGCGGCCCCAGTGCCCGTAGCGGCCGGCCGCCGTACGGCCCGAGCCGCGGGCGTCGGGGGCGTAGACGAGGTAGCCGGCGGCGGTGAGCGCCGCGCCGAAGCGGCGGTAGCGGCCGGCGTGCTCGCCGAGGCCGTGCTGGAGCTGGACGACGGCCCGAGGCTCGGTGTCGGGGGCCCAGCGGTAGACCTGGATCTCGATGTCGTCGGGCGAGGTGACGGTGACGGTGGACTCGTGCATACCCCCAGCCTGGCATCCCGACGCCCGTCCCGCTGCCGCTGCGACAAGGACGGACGCTCGTCCGCGGCCTGCGCCGGCAGGACCGGCGGGAGCTGCCGGTGTCGGGGCGAGGGGCCGCAGGTGGGCCAGCGAGGTGCCCGTCGCACCTGCCCCGTGGGGTGGCCCCCTCCGTCGGGGCAGGGGGTCGTCCCGCGCGGGGCCGGGCGCACCCGGGCAGCGTCCTGCCTGGCCCTGGTGCCGACGGGGCGTCGGGCTAGGGTGACGACGTGAGTCATGACCGCGAGCTCCCGATCCGGCCCCTGCGGCTCGACGACGACCTCGACGTGGCCCGGTGGGCCACGCTGACGAGCCGAGTCTTCCACGCCCCGCGCCCGACCGAGGCCGGGCTGGCGTCGCGGCGGGAGCGGGTGGCCGACCAGCGCGTGAGCGTGGTCGAGGACGACGGGGAGCTGGTGGCCGGGTTCCGCGCCTTCGGCACCACCGTGTCGCTGCCCGGCGGGGCGCTGGTGCCGGCCGCCGCGGTGAGCGGGGTCGTCGTGCAGCCCACCCACAAGCGGCGCGGGCTGCTGACGCGCTGGCTGACCGCTGAGCTGCGCGACGCCCGCGAGCGGGGCGACGCGCTCGCGGCGCTGTACGCCTCCGAGGCCGGCATCTACGGACGCTTCGGCTTCGGTCCGGCGACCGCCGCCGCCCGGTGGACCCTGGACGTGGGTGGCCTGCGCTTCCACACCCCGCCTGCGGGCCGGGTCCGGGCGGTGGAGGCGGACGCCCTGCGAGGTGTCGTCGACTCCCTCTACGCCGCCGCCCAGCGGCGCAGCCCCGGCTCGATCGCCCGGCAGCCCCACCTGTGGACCACGCTGCTGGGTGTCACCGACCTCGTCGACGACAGCCGGAGCCGCTGGCACGCGGTGCACCTGGGCGACGACGGCGAGCCCGACGGGTTCATCACCTACGTGCTCGTCGGGGAGTGGCTGGGCGGCCGGCCCCGGTCCCGGCTCGAGGTGCGCGACCTGGTGGCCGCCACCGACGCCGCCGAGCACGCCCTGCTCCACCACGCCTGCCACGTCGACCTGGTCGCGTCGGTCGAGGTCGAGCAGGCGCCCGGCTGGGCGGGTCGCCACCTCGTCACCGACCCGCGCCGCGTCTCGGCCGACCGCCTCGTCGACGGGTTGTGGCTGCGGCCGCTCGACGTGCCGGTGCTGCTCACCTCCCGCTCGTACGGGGTCGACGCCACCCTCGTGCTCGACGTCACCGACCCGCTCGGGCTGGCCGGCGGCCGCTGGCGGCTCACCGTGGACCGGGGCGCGGCCGGGTGCGTCGCCACCTCGGAGCGCCCCGACGTCAGCCTCGGCGTGGCCGCCCTGGCCTCCCTCCTGCTGGGCGGCGACGCCGGCGTGCCGAGCCTGGCGGCGCTGGCCCGGTCGGGGCGGGCAGCGGCCGAGCCGGCCGCCGTCGCCCGGGCCGACGCCCTGTTCGCCACCCCCACCGCCCCCTACGGGCTGACGTTCTTCTGACGCATGGACCGTGAGCCGAGACCAGCTCCCACCTCCGACGTGACGCAGGTGTCG
>JBHAES010000343.1:0-6002 GCA_041855725.1 Actinomycetota bacterium | reverse complement strand
GGTCGGTGCGGGGGTGGTGAGGGTCATGCGGGGACCTCCAGGCCGAGGGGCAGGGTGTGGAGCAGGGCGGGGGTGTGACGTCGGTCGTGCCACTGGAGGCGCTGGCAGCCCATGGGGCCGGTGGCGACGGCCTCGATCGACTCGCGGTCGCGGCCCAGCTGCTGGCCGGTAGCGGCGGTGAGCAGCACCCGTACGGTGGGGACGACGCCGGCCTCGCCCCGGACGGCGATGTCGTGGGCGATGGTCTGGGCGGCGCCCTCGGCCCGCTCGCTCTCGCCCGAGGTGACCTGGCCGCGGCGGAGCTCCCGGTCGCGACGGCCGGCGGCCGTGGTGAGCTGGGAGTCGGCCAGCCCGCGCGCCTGGTGGGGCGGGAGCAGCCGGAACGACACGACGACGGTGCGGTAGAGCACGTCGGCGTTGAACACCACCGGCGCGAGCCATCGGCCCGGTACGGGGGCCGCCGGCCATCCCGCCATGGGGATGCTGCACGTGGTGTGCCACCACTCGTCGCCGGCGGGGCCACGGGAGACGACCGCCCGCCCGTCGCGGCTCGGCTCGAACGGGGGCCACGCCTGCCAGTAGTCGTCGATGCCGTCGAGGTCGGTGGCCTGGAACGACGGTGCGAGCATCGAGCGGACGAGAGCGGCCGCCTCGTCGGGCGACAGCGCGCGTACGACCCGGATGCCGTGGTCGGCGAGGAGGCGGACCACCCGCCCGATCGTCGCCAGCGCGGTCTGCGCCACCGTGTCGTCGTCGAACGTGACCTCCTGGGCCCGGGCCTCCTGCGCGAGGCGTCGGGTCGGCATCCGTACGACGAGATAGGTGGTGTGGTGCTCGGCGAGGCGTTCCGCCTCGCGGGTGAGCTCGTCCATCGACGCCACCACGTCGGGGGGCAGGCCGCCGACGAGCCGGTCCCGGAGCCACTGCGCGTAGTCGTGGCCGGGTGTGGGCACGACCCTGGTCACCCAGTCGACCTGCGACACGGGGACACCCGGCTGCGCCAGGGCCGCGAGGAGGGTGCGGAACCCGTCCTCGATCCGGGCATGCTCGGCCGGGGGCCGCAGCCCGTCGCCGTCGCCGTCGACCTCGATGACCGCGGTGAAGGCGCCGTGGTGCTCGAGCAGGCCGACCTCGCCGCCGCCCGGCTGGGCGGACACGCCGAGCACCCGCGCCCCTCGCAACCAGAACGGCTGGGCCGACATCGACGGGTCCCACGTGTCCCACCCGGCGCGGCGGGCGACCGCGCGCCGCACCCACGTCGCCACGTCAGCGACCCACAGGGTGCCGTACGAGGTGCGCTGCCGCGCCGTCAGGTAGATCCCGCCGACCCCGGCGGCCACGGCGACGAGACCCCACGGGTTGCCCGACCGCGCCACCCACCCCACGACGACGACCACGCACACGCCCAGCCCGACGATCGCGACGGCCCGCCGCGGCGTCATCCAGGGCCGCGGCGACACCCCACCCAGCCGATAGGTACGCATCACCGCACACCCCCGGGACGGTTCATCGGCAGCTTCGGCTGGGCTGCCGGGATCGGCGGCGCGGAGGGCTGCTGCGCCGGCGGCAACGGCCGCGGCCCAGGCTTCGACTGGCCCACGGTCGGCTGCACGGCCAGCGACTCCTGGGCCGCCGGCTGCTGGGCCGCCCGCTTCTCGGCCGGCGTGGGCGTGTCCCTCTCCCTCGTCACGTACCTGGCTCGGGTACGGCTCGAGGGAGGCTGGCGGTCGCCAGGTGACGGACGCGGCGAGAACCGCACGCCACCACCGCCGTCGTCGGAGGCCTGACCCCCGCCCGAGGCCGCCAGCACCTGTGACGCCTGCCCCTGGGCCGTGCCGATGACCGCTTGCGAGGCCGATACCGCCGCACCGACGGCCGCCACCGCGATACCGACCGGACCTGCGCCGAGCAGGGCACCACCACCGAGGGCCAGGCCGCCGCCGGCAGCCGCACCACCACCGGCAGCGGCACCACCCGCAGCCGCACCACCGGCAGCCGCGCCGGTGGTGGCCGCACCCGTCGTGGCCGTACCCGTCATGGCCACACGCGTCGTCGCAGCACCCGTCGTCACAAGACGCGTCGCAGCACCCGTCGTACTCGTCGTCGTGGCAGCGCCCGTCGTGGCGGCACTGGTCGTGGTCGAGCTGACCTTCGTCGGCACCGGGGGTCGGTTCCTGCCCGACCCTGCCCCGGACCGCTTCAGCACGTCCACCCCAGACCTCGCCCAGTCGCCCGCCTGCGACAGCTGCGCCATCGCGGCCCCGCTACCGCCCTGGATGCCGCCGGCGCCTGGAAGGATGTGCGGCATCACGTATCCCAGCACCAGCGGCGTCGACGTGATCACTGCCAGGTACACGATCACCTTGAGCATTCCCACCACCAGCAGCGTTGCTGACTCGATGGCCTCGACCAGCAACGGCGACAGCGCCCAGAACGAGAACCGGGTCACGAACGGCGTCAGGGCGCAGCCGGCCAGCACCCCCAGCACCCGCGTCAACCGCTGATGCTGCTGCGGCTGCATCGCCAGCGCACCCGCCACCGGAACCACGAGCATCACGATGAAGAACGCGAGCTCTGCCACCCAGCCCTGCACCAGCCACACGATCATCGTGAACAGGAGCATCACTCCCATCACGATCCCCAGCAACGCCGCCGACTGGCCCCCCGCGGGTCCTGTCAACAAGGTCTCGATGGCAAACCTCTGACCCAGCGCCACCATGAACGAGCCGAAGCCGACCGCCGAGGCTTTCAACGCCTCGTCACCCATCGTGAGAAGGAAGTTCAGCACGTACACAGCCACCTGCGGCACCAGCATCATGATCGGCACGTACAGCACCAGCCGCGGCACCATCCGCAGCCAGTGGGCCCGCGCCTCACCAGCCCCCTCCGACAGCTGCGACGCCCGCGCCACGTTCAGGATCAGCACCGCCCCCAGCACGACCAGCCCCATCGCGTACGTCACCGAGAACGCCGGCTGGAGCTTCTCCGCGAGCTTCTTCGTGTCATGGTCGCGTGCCGACACCTCTTTCGCCAGGTGCTCCACCGAACCCCCCACATCCAATCCCCACTCCTGCGGAGCCGTCGTCGGCCGATGGGTACTCCGCGGCGGGAGGGGCGGCAGCGACACCGTCGGGGCCGCCGACGCGGAAGCGGTGCCCGAGGCCGACGGCGTCGCGCTCGGAGCCGCCGAGGGGGACGGGGTGGCAGAACCCGAGGGGGCTGCCGACGTGCTCGGCGCCGCCGACGGCGAGGCCGTGCCACCTGGGCAGTCGCCAGGCGCGGCGGGGACGGCCGGCACGGCGCGGACGGTCGGCGTCCCGGCGGGGATCGGTGGGAGCATCAACGACCTGGGGTCGATGCAGGGATCGTCGTGGGCTGCCGCAGCAGGTGCCCCCACGACGACGACCAGGAGGGTGAGCAGGCCAAGGACCACCGGGCCGACCAACCATCGAAGCCCTCTCATGCTGCCAGCACCGCCCCCGGGTAGGGCATGTCGGTGGCGTCTGCGGGGATCAGCCACCCCGGCCCCAGCAGGTCCCGCATGCCCTGCACCCCGATGTTCGACCGCCTCGTCTCCAGCACCCGCTTGTCGAGCGGCTCCGCGTGGGCCACCCGCCAGTCCTGCCCGCCCGGACCATCCCCCCACCGCACGGTGACCTGGAGGTGCTGGGCTCCCAGGCGTACCTCGCTGAGGTTGTCGTCGGTGCCGGTGCCGTAGGCCCTCGGCATCCAGATCTCGACCGTGACCTGGTCGGGTGTGACGGTGAGGAACCTGAGGGCGCCGTAGCGGGGCATCCCGCCCCCGTAGTACCGCTCGTACGGGCTGGGCAGCCCGTCAGGCAGCACCACCACCCCGTCGTCGTTCAGGCGGTTGCGCTGCCGGACCCGCGCTGCCTGGGCCGCGGTCAGCTGGACGCTGGCGCCGTCGGCGGTGTAGAGCCGAGCGGTCAGCACGGAACGGGTGGCATCGACCAGGTTCGGCAGCGAGCTGAGGCTGGCCAGGGTGTTCATCGCGGCCGCGGCAGCGCCTTCCTTGGTGTGCGGCCAGCCGCACGCGATGCCGTAGACGGCGGCATGGTTACCCGAGCCCACCACGACCTCGCTGGTCCACATCCCTTCGACCGACGTCTGCCCCACGGCCCCCACGGGGGCCTGGCCGGCGGCCGGCCCAGCGGTGGGAGCCGAGCTCTCGGACGTCGCCGCAGCGCGCTGCTCGGCCGTCGGGGTGGGCGCCGCCTGCTGCCGCCCGCCGACCAGCAGCAGGCCCAGGGCGAGCGCCCCCACCAGCAACCCGACAGCAGGGAGCAGCCACCGCCTCGACAGCCGACGCCCGGTGGGCGCCGGGACGGGTCCGGGGCCGGAGACGACACGCACCGGCATCTGACTCACCTTCCTTTCTTGTCGGTGCGGGCCACCCGCACCAGGCTGATCACGGTTCCCGGGGGTCGGGGACGACACGCACCGGCATCCGACGCGTCCTTCCTCGGCCCTACAGGCCGGTGGCGAGGACCTTCCAGATGGCGGGGACGGCGACGAGGGCCACGATGGCCACGGCCGGCCACACGACCCGCCCGACGGCCTCTTCGGCGTCGCCGCCGCGACGGTCGCGACGCGCCGACGCCAACTGCGCCAGCGCCACGAGCAGGTGGTAGGTGCAGAACACGACCCCCGCGGCCCACAGCAGGTTGATCAGGGTCTGGAGCGGGCCGGCGACGACGGACGCGAACGGCCCCCACGACGGCGTGTCCCACTTGAAGATGTCGTTCATGACTGTTTCCTTTCAGGTGTGGTTGATGGACTCGGTGCGGTCCAGGGTGGCCGCGGCGAGAGTGAGATAGGCGGTCTGGGTGACGGGCCGCAACGCCTGCCAGGTGAGAGGGCCGGCCACGGTGGCCGGGTCGGCCGGCACCGGACAGATCGGGAACGGGGCGAACCAGCGCCGGGCCCGGGCCTCGACGCCGGGCTCGGGCGCCTCGGGGTGGCCGGCCACCACGACCCGGCCGACCGTCACCTCCCCCTGGGTGTGGTGGGTGTGCACGAGGTGCGCCAGCCGGGCCACCTCGGCCGCGGTCCAGGCGAGCCCGTGCACCACCACGTCGGCGACCCCGTACGCCTCGTCGCTGTCGCCGGCGACGAGGATCACGGGGTAGCTTCGGGCGATCACGCAGTGGCCGGCCAGGAACAGGTCGGGGCGCGGCCGGTCGCCCACGAACGCGTCCACCCCACCCGACGGGGTGACCCGACGGTCGACGTCGACGAGCTCGGCGACCAGCTGCACCAGCTCCACCGGTCGCACCCCGAGCAGCGCGGCGACCGGGTGCCCGTCGAGCAGGTCCACCACGGCCACCGGCTGCTGCCGCGTCTGCTGCACCGCGAGCGCGGTGCCTGCGACCAGGTCGGCGCGACCCACGACGCACACCGTGACCGGCCGCGGCAGCTCGCGGCTGATCCGCTCCACCGGCGTGGCCGGCGGCTCCTGCTGCTGGCCGATGCGGGCCAGGTCGTCGTACGACAGACCAGTCATGTCAGGCTCCTTGAGAGACGGGACGTCCGATACCGATGAGCTGCGGCCCGTAGAACCGGTCCCGGAGCACGTCCGGGGTCACGGTCACCGGCTTGCCCGGGCGAGGCGCGTGGATCATGCCGCCCTTGCCGTCGGCGATCCCGACGTGGCCCGGGAAGAAGTACAGGTCGCCGGCCTGCACCTCCCCCGGGTCCACTCGCCGGGTCGCCGCCAGCTGCTGGTCGCTCGTACGCGGGAGCCGCACCCCGGCCTGCGCCCACGCGTACCGGGTCAGCCCCGAGCAGTCGAACCCGGTCACGACCTTGCCGTTCTGACCACCCGGCGAGCAGCAGATGCCCGTCGACGGGCCCTTCAACGTCCCGCCACCCCACGAGTACGGGACGCCCAGCTGCGCGAGCGCCGCGGCCGCCGCCACCGCTCCCGGGCCGTCACCGACCACGTCGCCCGAGCCCGGCGCCACCGCCGACCCCACGGCGCG
>JBHAES010000342.1:0-4409 GCA_041855725.1 Actinomycetota bacterium | reverse complement strand
TCCGGGAGATGTCGACAGGTTGGAGTCGAGATCGGCTCGAGTCTGGTGCGTCCGGTGAGCCTGCTCTGTGGGGGGGAGCGCGAGAGCGGCTGGGGCTGCTTCTGCTGGTGTTCCCGTCGGCTGTCTGGGAGGTCCTCACAGGTTGGAGTCGAGATCGGCTCCTGTCTGTGGCGTTGGGTGGTGGTGCTCTGTGTGGTGGAGCAGGTGCGGGCCCACCGCGCCGCCCTTGTGCCGATGGGCGGTCCGGGAGGTGTCGACAGGGTGGGGTCGAGATCGACTCGAGTGTGGTGCGTCCGGTGAGCCTGCTCTGTGGGGGGGAGCGCGAGAGCGGCTGGGGCTGCTTCTGCTGGTGTTCCCGTCGGCAGCCTGGGAGGTCCTCACAGGTTGGAGCCGAGGTCGGCTCCTGTTCGTGACGCTGGGTGGTCGTGCTCCAGGTGGTGCGAGCCCGTCGGTGCTGCCCCGTCCTCACCGGCACCCCGCGAGGGTTCGCACACGGGAGTCGAGGTCGACTCCCATCTGGCGGCCCCCTCGAACCTGCTCCGCCTCACGGGAGCGGAGGCTGAGCCTCGCGGCACCACAGCGGGGCACCCGCGACTGCCGGACGTACCCTGCCGAGCACCGCCACCGGCACCAGGTCCCACCGCCCCCGCGCCAGCCGCGACGAAGGGCCGCCCACCGATCGATCAGAGCATCCACCCCCCGTACGACCGACACCCTCGGCTCCGTGCCCGCCAGTGAGCTCAGAGCACCCGCCCGGGCCCTGGCGTCGTACGCGGCCACCGCTGAGGAGCGCCAGCCCTGGGCGGGTGGGACGAGTCCCGTTACAGTGACGAGGTGACCACCACCGGACCGTCGGCCGCGGCGGCAGGGGCGTGGGCGTGACCGCCGCGCCGGAGCCTGGCGTACCCCTGACCAAGCCGGTGCGGCGGGCGGGGCAGCGCCCGACGCCCCGATGGGTGGGGTGGTTCCTGATCCTGCTGCCCACGCTGGCCGCCGGTGGCCCGCTGCTCGGGCCGGGCCCGCTGTTCGCGTTCCGGGTGGCGATCGTGGTGCTGTTCGTCACCGCCACGTGGGACTGGTGGCGGTTCCAGGACCGGTCCCGCACCTTCTACGTCACCCTCGGCATCGGCGGCGCGTTCGGCGCGGCGGGGCTGCTGGCGCTGGCGTGGTCGCGGCCGCCGCTGTCGCCGGCGCTGGCCGAGCTGGCCGGGGTCGGCCTGATGTGGGCGCTCGCGCTCGCGTTCGTGCAGCTGTACCGCACCGCCGAGACGGTGCTCACCATCGCTCGCGGCTGGCTCTACATGCTGGGCCTGGTCGTCGTCGAGGCAGGGTGGGAGATCTGGTCGGGCAACCGGCTGCCCAACTACTACCTGCCGCCGGAGATGAAGGGCGTCGACTTCCAGTGGGACCAGATCGCCGGCCCGTTCCACAACCCCAACCAGCTCGCCGCCGCCTGCTGCATGGCACTGCTGGTGATGCCCGTCGGGTTCGCCCTCGAGCACGACCGGCGGCTCCGGTGGGCCTACCCGGCGGTGGCCCTGCCGGTTCCGTACGTGATCCTTCACACCGGCAGCACCCTCGGGCTGCTGCTGTGCCTCACCATCCTCGGCACCTGGGCGCTCCTGCACCGCTGGACCCGCTGGACGCTCGTCCCGCTCGGCATCGTCGCGCTGGTGGCGCTGCCGCAGGGGCGCACGTTCCTCGCCGCGCTGTGGGGGCAGCTCGCCAACCTCGTGCGCACCGACCCGGCCGTCTGGTACTCGTCGGGCGACCGGTTCAACCTCATGCGCAACGGGGTGGTGATGCTGCGCCGCAGCATGTGGCTCGGGGTCGGGCCGGCGGGGTTCGCGTACGTGATGTCGACCCAGGAGCTGCCCTACGACACCCACCAGATCGTCAACCCGCACTCGGCGATCGTCGAGATCACCGCGCAGTACGGGTTGTCGCTGGTCGTCGTGCTCACCCTCGCCATCGCGGGGGCGATGCGCTGGTGCGGGCAGCGGCTGCGGCGCACGAGGGGACAGCCGTTCATGTCGGTGGAGCGAGCGCCGGCGGTGTGGCTGCTCGTCACGCTCCTGCTGTGGCCGGTGTTGTCGATGATGCACTCCACATGGCTGGTGCAGTCGATGTCGGCGCTGCAGGTGGCCACCGTGGTCATGCTGGCCCGCCACATCGAGCTGCCGAAGGGGCGTCTCGTGGTGCCGTCCGAGACCGCGCTGCGCCAGATCCCCCACGGCCCCACGGGCTGACCACACAGCAAGTGTCGGCGGTGCGTAGCGTCATGAGATCGCCCACGGCCCACGGGCTGACCCCACCGGCGCGACCCGTGCGTACGCCTGAGATGCCTACGCGCCCCCGCCAGGACCCGGTCCACCCGACCCGCGTACGGTCAGCCGACCCGACCGAGGCGGTCGTCGGTGCGCATACGGCGCGTGGTCAGGACCGGGGGCCCGGGCCGGCGAGCCAGCAGCTGGCGAGATGGTCGTCGACGGCGCCGACGGCCTGCAGCAACGCGTACATCGTGGTGGGGCCGACGAACCGGAACCCTCGCTGCTTGAGGTCACGGCTCAGCGCCTGGGACTGCGGCGACTGGGTCGGCACGTCGGCGAACGTGGCCGGGGGGTGCGCCCGGGGTGCGGGGGTGTGCCGCGCGACGAGGTCGGCGAGCCGCACCCCGTCGGCGTGCAGCGCGAGCAGCGCCTGCGCGTTGCTGATGGCGGCCTCGATCTTGAGCCGGTGACGGATGATGCCGGCGTCGGCGAGCAGGCGCGTCACGTCGTGGTCGTCGTACGTCGCCACCACCGCCGGGGCGAAGCCGCCGAAAGCGGCGCGGAACGCCTCCCGCTTGCGCAGCACGGTGATCCAGCTCAGTCCCGCCTGGAACCCTTCCAGGCACAACCGCTCGAACAGAGCCCGCTCGTCGGGGGTGTCAGGCACCGGGCGGCCCCACTCCTCGTCGTGGTAGGCCTCGTAGAGCGGGTCGCCGGTGCCGAAGCAGCGGGTGCGGGCGGGCGTCGACATGCCCCTATCCTCATCCCCCGACGCCCCGGGACGCCAGCGCAGGCGGCGGAACCTTCGCCCGGTGGCAGACCCCTACCCAGACCCACACCGCCAGGCCGGGAGCCGATCTCGACTTGATGCTCGTCGAGCAGCATCGTCTCTTGTCGCACGCGGTCGGAGAGATGGGAGTCGCGATGGACTCCCATCCTCGTCGGGCCACCCCCACCACGGTCGCCCTGCCAGACCCGGCACCCGTGGCCCGGCACCGTACGGATCGGCCCGCGCCATCGTCGGCCCGTCGTCGCTGGTGGGCTCGACGGTGATGGCGCGGCCCCCGCCTCGATCGTGCTGGGCCCGTCGGTCGCCGCCCTCCTCGTCGGGTCGTGGTCGGTGGGCGCGCGGCGGCTCGCCGGCGCCCGAGGGCGGGGCCGGGTTCGGCAGCCCGCGGCCAGGGCTGGTGCCGATCAGTTCGGTGCATCCCTACAAAGATGGCGCCTGTCAAGGCCTCGACGCGCCGCCACTGGTTGTCGAGTTACGACAGACCAGGATGGGAGTCGAGATCGACTCCCATCCTTATCGAGCCCCCTCCCTCGGGTCGCTCCGTCCGCCGCAGGTAGCGGTGGTTCGGCGCCGCACGGCTCGACCCTCGGCCCTCGCGCTCGGCGGCACCTCGCGGCTGCCAGCGACGGCTTGTTTGACGCTTTGCTACAAACGTGGCACCACCAAGGCCCGCGACACGCCGGAAGTCGTTGTAGGAACACAACAAACCAGGATGGGAGTCGAGATCGACTCCCATCCTTGAACGGTTGGTGACCGCTTCGGTCTACCCCCACGGGGCGTGATGAGCAGTCGGGTGTGGCGCGCCGCTCGGTCATCCCCGTGGTCGCCGTCCTGCGGGTGGCGCACGGGTGCGGCCGTCTCACCGCGTACGGCGACCATGCGCCGCCACGACCCACCACCGGCGCGCGGCGGGCTCCGCTGGTCCGCGCGCCAGCCCCGCAGCCGGGGGTCGCCCAGGAGCGCGGTCGCGACAGGGATGATTCGCGTCACAGCTCTCCCCGTGGCCGGGGGTCGCCCTCGCGTCAGATCGACGAGATGTCCGGTGGCATGCAGCCGTCCCCGCGCCGGGGGTCGCCCCTGTCCAGCCAGTTCTACACACCTGGCAGCCCTCGCACGGGCCATGGTTCGCCGACGCCCGCGAAGGTGTAGGCGAAGGTCACCTGGGGGGCCCGCGCACGGGCCCGAGTCGCCCGCGACGCGCGAGGGGGCCGCGCGTACGTAGGACCAAACGGCGGCGGAAAGACGGAGTCGCCCGCGACGCGCGGGGGGGGGGGGGGCCGCCGACGAGCGCGCCGAGCACGCCGAACCCCGCCGGAGTCGCCCGCGACGCGCGAGGGTCGCTTCGGCAG
>JBHAES010000341.1:0-15278 GCA_041855725.1 Actinomycetota bacterium | reverse complement strand
GGGCCCAGCTGGTCGTCGGGGACGGCCAGCAGCAGCATCTCGCTGCGTTCGACGATCGCGGCGACGTCGGGGTCGTCGAGCACCTGACCGAGGGTGGTGGTGGCGAGGTCGTGTCGGGCCATCGGCTGCATCCTTCCTGCTCGGGGCCGAGTCTACAGACGCCGCAGCGCCCGGGGCCGCGACAGGCCCCGGGCGCTGCGCGCCGACGAGGGTCAGATGTTGACGAACCTGGTGTTGCCACCGATGCGCGCGATCGCCGAGACGAAGATCTCCTTCAGCTGGTCGCCCGTGGCGGCGCAGTAGAAGTAGTCGCCGTCGGAGTTCTCGGCGTCGGCACCCCTAGGGGTGGTGCAGTCGTGCTCCAGGCGGCTCGGCCCGGACTCGGTCGGCGAGGCCGCCGCCGCGAGGGTGTGGGCGGCGAGCCTGCCGTTGCACGACCTGATGGTGGCTCCGCCGAACGCCACGGTGATGACGAGGATGCCCCTCGCCTTCGCCTGCTCGGCCACCTTCAGGAAGTTGGTGCACCCGGGGTCGAAGTTCTGGGCGTTGCCGCCACCGATGTCACCCGCCACGTTGATGTTGGTCGTGCCGAGGCCGAGTCGGTAGGCGTCCCGGTCGTAGCGCGGGTCGCCGATCGTCTCCTCCGGCACGCCGTCGGTCTCGAACAGGATCGCCTTCGTCACCGTGGCGCCGTGCGGCAGCAGCCGGGCGCGGTTCGCCGAGAGCGTCGCGAGGTTGCTGGGATCCATCCCGAGCAGCGACCGGGTGGCCGCCTTCATCGGGGCGGCCAGGTGCGTACCCGTGTAGTTGCTGACCTTGTTGAAGCAGGCGATGCCACGGACGAGCTCCGAGCGGGGGTTCACCGTGCGGGTCGTGTCGCCCAGGCTCCCGTTGAGGAAGTCGTTGGAGTAGCCCAGCGGCATCCACACGCCGTTACGCGCGGCCCGGGAGTTGACGCCGCTAGGCCCACCGGCCTGGGTGGTGGCGCAGGCCGCAGTGGGGGCGCTCTTGTGGATCGGCACGAGGGTCGCGAACTGGTACTCGGGCGTCATCGTCGCCAGGGAGTCGCGGATGCCCTGCCGCATCAGCTCGAGGTCCCGGTCGCTCATCGAGCCGGTGCGGTCGGCCACGATGGCGATGTCCATCGCGTTCGGCATCAGGGTGCCGCAGGCACCCTTGCAGCTCGTCGACGAGATCGCGCCCGTGCTGCCCTGGTTGATGCCGAGGATGGGGGCGAACCAGTAGTCCACCACCGAGGTGCCGGTCACCCGCAGCGAGTTGCAGCGGCCCCGGACGGGGTCGCACGGGATCGCGCACAGCGACCCGGTGCACTTCATGCCCGCGTACACCTGCTGCACGGGCCCGCCGGTCGGGTCGCACGTGGCCGGGATGTGGCCCGCGGTCACGCGACCGTCGCTGTTGCCGACGATGCACAGCAGCTCCACGGTCGGCACGAGGCCGGGCTGGTTCTGGGCGGCGAAGTTGAGCGCCGCCGCGCGAGCCCCCGTCGGGTCGCCGGGCAGGTAGCTGGTGCCCGCCTGGGCCGACGCGTCGATCGTGTTCTGCAGCGCCTGGCGCCGGAAGCTGAGGTTGGCGATGTCGAGGGCGAACGCGCAGCCGGCCGCGATGACCACCATGCACAGGGCGATCACGACGGCGCTGGCGCCCCGCTCCTTCTGCCCGTCACGCGGGCGCAGGTTCTTCACTAGGGCCATTCCTTCACTCGATCCTCATCGTGCTCGACCGCTCCAGGACGGCGTCGGTGAGCGCCGGGAACATGCCCGTGACACCCCGGTACTCCACCCTGACGCTCACCTCGGCGGTGCCGCCGGTGCTGGCGGGGTCACCGAGCCTGCACGCGCCGCCACCGGCCTTGGTGCACCTGACGGTCACCGTCTTGGTGCCGGTGACCGGGCTCAGGCCTCCCAGCGCCGCCGCCCGCACCTCGGCCTCGGTGCCGCCGAGGCTGGCGATCCGCACGCCTTCGCGAGCCGCGTTCCCGGCGAGCGTGCGGGCCTGGATGGCCAGGCCGAACTCGAGCGCGCCGAACACCATCGTCATAAGGGGGAGCGCCACGAGCGCGAACTCGACGGCCGAGGCCCCCCGTTCGCCTCGGCTCCTTCTGCTGATCACTGTTGTCTCCCTCCCAGCCGGCCACGCATGATGCGGGCCAGGTAGTGGATGGTTGCATCTTCGGGCGTCGACGCAGCGTCTCCATGAGAGGGTGCTCACCGCAGCGGGCTGCTCGAGCCGGCCCACGCACCCGGTCACGGACGGCGCCACCGCCGTGCGACCAGTACGCCGCCCGTACGACTCGTACGCCGCCGGACGGGCTCAGGCGGGGACGAAGGTGGTGCGGCCGGAGTCGAGGTCGGCCTCGGTGAGGCGGACCCGGATCTCGGCGCCCAGGTCGAGCCCGCGGCCCCGGACGACCGACTCGACGGCGTGCTCGTTGAGGTGCACCACCCCGAACCCCTTGTCGGGGTCGGCGTCGACGACGGTGGCGGGGAACTCCTCGCCGACGTGCGGCGCCAGCACCAGCGCCTCCAGCAGGTCGACGATGCCCCGCTCGTACTTCTTGGCCCGCGAGTCCGACTGCTGCATCAGCCGTGGCAGGTCGGCCAGGGCGGAGCGTACCCACTCGGGGACCTCGGTGCCGGCGGACAGGGCGAGGCACACCTCGCCGGCGAACCGGTCGACGAGCCGCCGCAGGGGCGCGGTGACGTGGGCGTACGGCATGGCGAGGGCACCGTGACGCACGTTGCCCTCGGGCACCGCCCCGTCGAACGCGAGGTAGCCCGCGCCCCGGAACAGCAGCGTGCAGGCGTTCATCATGGCCAGGTGGGTCGGCTGGGCCGGGTCGAGGGAGCGCACCAGCTCGGGGTACGACATCGAGCCCGGCCACGCGATCCGCAGCGCCTTCGCGGTGCGGCGCAACGTGTCGACGGCCTGCTGCTGGGCCGGCGGCAGCGTACGGAGCAGGCCCACGCCGCCGGCCAGCATGAGCCCGGCGGCCGCGCCCCCGGTGAGGAGTGAGATCTGCGCGTTCCAGCCCTCGACGTCGAGCGGCTCCCGGAACGTGAGGCGCCACTGCCCCGCCTCGACGTGCACCTCCTGCTCGGGGATCCGCAGCGACACCCCGCCACGCTCAGCCTCGGCCTCCAGCCGCAGCCGCCCCACGGTGCGCAGCAGCCGCAGCGTCTGAGAGCCGCGGTCGGCGTCGAGGGTGCGCTGCACCCCCTCATAGGTGAGCCTCGCCCGGCTGCGCACCCAGGCGCGTTCGACCCGGGCGTCGGTCTGCGCCCCGTCGGCGTCGAGGACGATCGTCCACAGCAGGGCGGGGCGGGGCGTGCCGTCGGCGAGCAGCGAGGCGGCTGCCTCCGACAGCTGTGGCGGGTGCAAGGGGGCGCGCCGGTCGGGCGCGTAGAACGTCTGGCCGCGGCGCCGCGCCTCGGCGTCGACGAGCCCGCCGGGCGTCACCCAGGCCCCCACGTCGGCGATCGCGTAGTGCACCTCGTAGCCGCGGCCGCGGCGTTCGATGTGGACGGCCTGGTCGAGGTCCATGGAGCCCTCGGGGTCGATGGTGACCAGCTCGAGGTCCGTACGGTCGAGCGTCGGCGTCCGAGGGGCGGCGGCGGCCTGCTCGGCCTCGGCGGCGACGGCCACGTCGAACCCGTCGGGCACCTCGAGGGCGTCGCGCAGGCGGCGGATGCCGGAACGGATCGGCGCTGGGACGCCGGCGTCGGCGACGAAGTGGCGGGCGGGCACGTCAGCGCCGGGTCGGGTCGGTCTCGGGCAGCCGGACGAGGATCGCGTCGCACTCCTCGCAGCGCAGCACCTCGTCGGCGGCGGCGGCCACGTAGCGGTCGTAGTCGGCAGCCGTCGCCTCCAGCCCGCACGCGGTGTGGCGCCGGCCCTGCAGCGCCCCGGCGCCGCTGCCGCCGTTCTTCGCCCGCACCCGCTCGTAGAGGTCGAGGAGCGGCTGCGGCACCCCGCCGGCGACCTGGGCCCGGGCGGCGACGTGCTCGTCGCGCTCGGCGGTGAGGTCGCGCACCTGGGCGTCGCGGCGGTCGACCACCTCGCGGGCCTCGGCGTCGAGGTCGGCCTTCTCGGCGAGGATCCCGTCGCGGGTGGCGACCGCGGCCTCGAGCCGCTCCATCGCCTCGAGCTCCAGGTCCTCCAGGTCTAAGATCCGCTTCTTGAGGTGCTCGATCTCGTCGAGCAGCGACGTGAGCGCCCGGGCGTCGGAGACGTGGCCGGCGCTCGCCCGCTCCTGGTCGCGCTGGAGCCGCAGCCGCACCGGCTCCAGGTCGGCCTCGCACGTGGCCTGCGCCGTCTCGGCGTCGCTGAGGGCGGTCTGCGCCGCCACGTAACGCTCCCCCAGCGCGTTGCGCCGAGCCACCAGCCCCTGCACGAGGGTGTGCTCGGGCAGCGTCTTGATGCGATGCTCCAGCTGAGTGATCGCCGTGTCGAGCTTCTGCACGTCGAGCAGACGCAGCTGGGCGGCGGGATCGGCCTTCACACCGGGCTCCTTCCGTTGTTGTCGGTGACTCTACCCGGACCGGATCGCAGGGTCGCCGCAGAGCCACCGGGAGGGGCGTACGGACGGCTGCCGTACGCGTGACGGCACACCGGTCTCGCCCGGTCGGCGGCGGGCCGCTAGCGTGGGGAGGAGACGTCGAGGAGGCCCCGTGAGCGACCAGCAGCCGAAGCTGCCCAACCGTCAGATCCCGTTCTCGCAGGCGTTCAAGGACTTCATCCCCACCGGATGGGCGCCCTACGACACCGACCTGCCCGACCCGCTGCCCGCCACCGCCTGCACGGCGGCGCGCCGGCACCGGCTGGCCCGGCTGTTCCCGGGCGAGCGGCTCGTCGTGCCGGCGGGCGGGCTGAAGGTGCGGTCCAACGACACCGACCACCGGTTCCGCCCCCACTCCGCGTTCGCCCACCTCACCGGGCTGGGCACCGACCGCGAGCCCGACGCGGTGCTGGTGCTGGAGCCCACCGACGCCGGTGTCGCGCCCACGCTGTTCTTCAGCCCGCGGGCGCCCCGCACCGACGAGGAGTTCTACGCCTCGCCCCGCTACGGCGAGATGTGGGTGGGCCAGCGGGAGTCGCTCGACGAGATGGCGGCGCTGGCCGGCATCCCGTGCGCCCCGATCGCGACCCTGCGCGACGCGCTGGCGAAGAACGCCGACTCCACCCGGCTGCGGGTGCTGCGGGCGGCGTCCGACGAGGTGACGGCCATGGTCGACGAGGTGCGCGCGGGCCACGAGGTGCAGGCGGACGCGGTGGCCGCCGACGACGAGCTGGAGGTCGCCCTCAGCGAGCTGCGGCTGGTGAAGGACGACTACGAGGTGGCCCAGCTGCGCGCCGCCTGCGAGGCGACCGCGGTGGGCTTCGAGGCGGTGGTGGCCGACCTGTCGGAGGCGGTCCGTCGCGGCCGCGGCGAGCGGTGGGTCGAGGGTGTCTTCGGGCTGCACGCCCGCCACCTCGGCAACGCGGTGGGCTACGACACGATCGCCGCCTCCGGCGACCACGCCAACACGCTCCACTGGATCCGCAACGACGGCGACCTGCGCGACGGCGACCTGCTGCTGCTCGACGCCGGGGTGGAGCTCGACTCGCTCTACACCGCCGACATCACCCGTACGCTGCCGGTGTCGGGCCGGTTCTCCGAGGCGCAGCGCCGGGTGTACCTGGCGGTGCTGGAGGCCCAGCAGGCCGGCATCGACGCGGCCCGGCCGGGCGCCAGCTTCTCCGACATCCACGCCGCCGCCATCGCCGTCATCGCGCGCCACCTCGAGGAGTGGGGCCTGCTGCCGGTGACCGCCGCCGAGTCGCTCGACCTCGAGTCCGGTGGGCAGCACCGCCGCTGGATGGTCCACGGCACCTCCCACCACCTGGGCATCGACGTGCACGACTGCGCCCAGGCCCGGCAGGAGTGCTACCGCGAGGGCACGCTCGAGCCGGGCATGGTGGTCACCGTGGAGCCGGGGCTCTACTTCAAGTCCACCGACCTGCTGGTGCCCGAGGAGCTGCGCGGCATCGGCGTGCGGATCGAGGACGACATCGTCATCACCGCCGACGGCTGCGAGGTCCTCTCCGACATGCTGCCCCGCGACCCCGACGAGGTCGAGGCGTGGATGGCACGGATCCTGGGCCGCACGGCCTGACCCCCACCACGTGCGGTGCCGTCCGGCCCGGGTCCGGGCCGGACGGCCGCGCCCAGGCCACGCACCCGACGCCCTACAGGCGAGTCAACTCCTCGTCGTCGGAGCCGAAGACCCCTTCGCGCGCCTCGCGGGCACCCAGCTTGAAGAGGTCCTTGGCGGCATCCTTGGCCGCGTCCTTGGCGGTCTCCTTGGCTACGTCGCCGGCTTCCCCGATCGGTCGGGGGGACGGCGAGTCGAGCGGCCCCTTGGCCGACGGCGGCTTCGCCCTCCCAGGCCCGTGCGGCGCAGTGGTGTTGCCCGGCAGCGTGCCCACGGGGGTGTGCTGCTCACGGGTGCTCCGGGTCACCTTCGGTGCCACGGTGCGGCCCGCGTACCGCTGCACGTTCTCGAGCTGCTTCACCACGTCGTCGCAGTACTGCTGCGCCTTCTTGAAGGCCTTCGAGATGACCGAGCACTTCTTGGTGAACTTCGCGGCCTTGCCCATCAGCTTGCTGATGAACCCGAAGATCTTCGTGGCGAGCGCGCCCACCTTGGCCGTGTACCAGCCGGCGAACGCGGCCAGGGACGCACCGAAGGTAGGTACGGCAGCCGCCAGCGCAGCGATCCCGGACGAGATGGCGGAGGCGAGGAGCTGGGAGATCATGTCCCAGATGAACCCGCGCAGGGTGCCGACCAGGATGCCGGCGGCCTCCACCGCCATCCCCATCTTCTTGGCCCCGTCGGCCACGGCGGCGAAGATCCCGTTCGTGGCCTTCATGATCTCGTGGTACTGCACCGACGCCGGACCGGTCCAGCCGGGCATGTCGGAGACGCCGGCAGCGTGCAGGTTGCCGGCGGCGATGTACTTCTTCGCCACCTCGTTCCACGCCTCGACCTGGGCCTGCACCAGGTCGTCGCTGCCCTCGAGCTTGGCCAGCGGCTCGGCGATGAACGAGACGTGGTGCACGACGAAGTCGAGCAGCTCGCCCAAGGGGGCGGCGATGAGGGCGCCCACCGGGTCGAGGGCGGCGGTGAGCAGGTCCATGCCCACGGCGATCGGGGCGGTGATGTCGCCGAACTCGAAGTCGCAGTTGCCGAGCGTCTCCACCATCTCCACGGTGTCCTTGAGGATGGCCATCAGCCCACCTGCCCCCGGGTCTCGGCGAGCTGCTGCTCGACCTCGCGGGTGCGGTCGATGTTGTCCTGCTCGGTCTGGGCGTAGAGCCGGCGCGACTGCTCGATGCCCTCGCCGCTGGCCTCGATCGCTGCGCCGAGGTTGTCGGAGAACGTCATCACGTCGCCGCACAGGGCGTTGAGCGCAGGCGCGACCGCCCAGCCGAACAGGACGCCGAACGCGTCGCCGTTGCTGTCGAGGGCGGCCTGTGCCAGCTGACCCGCCTCGGTCGTGGCGGCGCCGACCTCGCCGAGCCGCCTGCCGTGCCTGGTGAACTCTTCGAGGCGCCACGTGGTCTCGGTCATCGGCCGGCCGCCTCGTCCTCGTCGTCCATCACGGCCCGTACGTCGGCGGGCACCTGGCTCAGGGCGAGGCCCACCGACGGGTCGTCCTCGCCCACCAGGTCGGTGAGCACCGACAGCGTGGTGCGGGCGACCTTCGCCCCGCCCTGGGCGTAGAGCTCCCGGAAGGAGCTGGTGAGCTCTGACGCGCTCGCCCGGCTGGCATCCGACAGGAACAGGATCTCCTTGATCTGGCTGCCGGAGGTGAGGGTGATGCGCATGAGACGGTTCTCGACCGTCACCTCGTTGGCCGCCAGCCTGGCCTGGGCGGCCTCGGCCTGACGCTGAAGGGCGTCGGCCTGGGTCTTGAAGTTGCGGAGCCAGACCTCGGGGTCCTCGCCGCGGAACATGGGATCGGTCACGAGAAGAGTGTAGGGATCACCCGGGTCAGCGCCGGCACCGGATCAGCGCCCTGGCTAGGGTAGACGGCGGGCCGTCGAAGCCGCCCGGTCCGGTCCTGCCGCCGCGGTCCGGCTGGGCCGACGCGACGGCTGCCACCGGGTCGCCGGCGAGGCACGTCAGCCCGGGTCGGCCTCGGGCCGCGTGAGGCGCAGGGTGAGGGGGAAGGCCGCCACGCCGCCGACCGCCACGCCCAGCGCCCACAGCAGCGGCGCGGCGTACGACCGGCCGAGCTGGTCGTCGGGGAACGCGACCTCGACGGGGGTGTCGGAGCGCTTCCAGTCGTTGCCGGACTGGTTGCGCTGGTTGGTGGTGGTGAAGGCGACCGCGCGCCCCGTGAGGTCGGTGCGCGAGAGGAGCGGCACGTCCGGGTGGGTCCGCAGGTAGTCGCGGTGGGCCCGCCACGTGTCCTCGGGGGCGAACGTGGCCTGCCCCGCGCACCGGTAGACCTGGAAGGCGCGCAGCGGGTCGCGGTGGCACGACGTGACCGCCATGGTGCCCGTGCGCAGCCCTGCTCCCTGGGTCCAGCCGTGGGCGACGGCGACGTTCCACGTGAACCAGCCGCCGACCACCCACACCACGAGGGTGGCCAGCACCGGCAGGGCGCCGCGCAGCGACGGCTGCGGAGTGGGAGGATGCTTCGCCACCTGGCGATCGTAGTCCGTAGGGTGTCCGTCATGGAGACACGGTTGCTGGGTCGTACGGGCCGCGACGTGAACGTCGGCGCAAGGTGCCGGCTGATCGACCAGCCGGCCGACGCGGCGACGGGCCTGGCGCCGCTTCACGACGAGCGCATCCGCGAGCACGCGTCGTGGTGACCCCTGCCCTGGCGGCCCTCGGCGACCGCTGCGCGCTCACGGCCGTGGCCGCGGTGCGCCGCGAGTACCCCAACGCGCCGCGCCACACGATGCACCACGCCGCCGACCACGTGACGCCCCGCGGCGCGCACCCCGCGTTCTACGGCTGCTTCGACTGGCACTCGGCGGTCGAGATGCACTGGGCCCTCGTGGTGCTGCTGCAGGCCGGCGTGGGCGCCTCGTGGCAGGCCGAGGTCCGCGGGGTGCTCGACGAGCACCTCACCGCGGCCCACCTGGCCGCCGAGGTGGCCTACCTGGTGCGCCACCCGTCGTACGAGCGCCCGTACGGCTGGGGCTGGGCGCTCCAGCTGGCGGCGGCGCTCGACGCCTGGGACGACGACCCCGACGCCCGCCGCTGGTCGGCCGCGGTGACCCCGCTCGCCGAGCACCTGTCGGACGCGTTCGTCCGGTGGCTGCCCCGGCCGGCCTACCCCGACCGCACCGGCATGCACGGCAACTCGGCGTTCTCGCTGGCCCGGGCGCTGCCGTGGGCGCAGCGGCGCCGGCCCGACCTGCTCGACGCGATCCGGGCGGCGGCGACCCGCTGGTACGGCGCCGACGTGGCCATGCCCGCCGCGTACGAGCCGTCGGGGTCGGACTTCCTGTCGCCGTTCCTCACCGAGGCGGTGCTGCTGGCGTCGCTGCTCGAGCCCGACCGGTGGCGGGACTGGTGGGCGGCGTACGCCCCCGAGGGGCTGCCGGCGAACCTGGCCGACCCGGCGACGGTCACCGACCCCGCCGACGGCCAGGGCGCCCACCTGCACGGCCTCAACCTCTACCGGGCGCACGCGTTCCGGCGGCTGCTGCCGCTGGTGCCCGAGGAGCAGCGGCCGGCCCTCGACGAGGCGCTGGCCCGCCACGCCGCCGCCGGCGACGCCGCCCTGGCCGACACGGGCTGGATGAGCGAGCACTGGCTGACCGCGTACGGGGTGCTGGCCCACGGATGAGCCAGCACCCGGCCGGCTCGCCCGGCGGACGGGTCACCGAGCGCGCCGCGCCGACCACTAGCGTTCGTCGCGTGACCGCAGAACGCTACCGAGTGCATCTCGAGGAGTCGGACATCCCGACCCACTGGTACAACATCGTCCCCGACCTGCCCACGCCGCCGCCACCGCCGCTGAATCCCGCCACGAGGGAGCCGCTGCAGCCGCAGGACCTGGCCGCGATCTTCCCCATGGGCCTGATCGAGCAGGAGATGTCGACGCAGCGGTGGATCGAGATCCCCGAGCCGGTGCGCGAGCTCTACACGCTGTGGCGCCCGTCGCCGCTGTTCCGGGCCCACCGGCTGGAGCGGGCGCTGGGCACGCGGGCACGGATCTACTACAAGTACGAGGGTTCCTCGCCGGTCGGCAGCCACAAGACGAACTCGGCGGTCGCCCAGGCGTACGTCAACGCGCAGGAGGGCATCGGCAAGCTCGTCACCGAGACCGGCGCCGGCCAGTGGGGGGCGGCGCTGGCGTTCGCCACCGAGGCGTTCGGGCTGGAGTGCGAGGTCTACCAGGTGCGCTCCACCTACGACAGCAAGCCCTACCGGCACGTGCTGATGGAGACGTTCGGGGCGTCGGTGTACCCGTCGCCGTCGGATCGCACCATCGCCGGGCGTGAGCTGCAGCAGCGGTTCCCCGGCACCACGGGCTCGCTCGGCATGGCGATCTCGGAGGCGGTCGAGGTGGCTGCCGGCAGCGAGGGCGTCAACTACTCGCTCGGCTCGGTGCTCAACCACGTGCTCCTGCACCAGACGGTGATCGGGCTGGAGGCGATCCGGCAGCTGGAGCTGTTCGGGGAGTCCCTGCCCGACGAGCTGTACGCGTGCGCCGGCGGCGGCTCGAACCTCGGCGGGATCGCGCTGCCGTTCATCCGCGAGAACCTGGAGGGTCGCGGCGACGTCACCATCACCGCCTGCGAGCCGGCGGCGGCCCCGTCGCTCACCCAGGGCGAGTACCGCTACGACTTCGGCGACACCTCGGGCATGACCCCGCTGCTGAAGATGTACACCCTCGGCGCCGACTTCGTGCCCGACCCGGTGCACGCCGGCGGGCTGCGCTACCACGGCATGGCCCCGCTGGTGTCGCACTGCTACCACGAAGGGCTGATGAGCGCGGTGGCGATCGGGCAGCGCGAGGCGTTCGAGGCGTGGGTGCTGTTCTCGAAGTCCGAAGGCATCGTCCCGGCGTCGGAGTCGAACCACGCCATCGGGGGGGCGCTGCGCGCGGCCCGGGCGGCCGCCGAGCAGGGCACCTCGCCGGTGATCCTCATCGGCGTGTCAGGGTCGGGCCAGCTCGACCTGCCCGCGTACGCCGACTACCTGTCGGGGACCATGCTCGACGCCTGACCGCTCCCGCAGGCCACGACGGCCCCGTCGACACATCAGGCTTGCCGACGGGGCCTCCGGTGCCGACGAGCAGCGCCCGAACCGGATCGTGGCGCACTACGACGTGCGCGGCCAGCGGATGGACGCTACCTTCTCCTACGACAGACTCGGCGAGGTCAGGCGACCGGCGAGGTCACCGCAGCCGAGAGCTCCGCGGCGAGCAGCTGCCGAGCCTCGGCTCCCGACAGGTCACCCACGAGGACGCGCAGCGCAAGACCGTCGGCGAGGGCCAGGAGCCGGCGGGCGAGGAGACGAGGATCGGCACCGCCGCCAACCGCCTGGTGCCACCGAGCGGCCTCGAGCAGGGCGACGCACTCGTCCTCGGCACCGCGCTTGGTCCGGGCCAGCAGCTCGCAGATGAGCTCGTCGTCGACCGCCTTGGCAAGGTAGGCGTACCAGACGCTGGTGCCGAACCGGACCTCGGGCGAGTCGGGTACGGCGTGGGTGAGGATGTGCTCGAGCCGCTCGTACGGGTCGCCGGGTAGCTCCCGGTAGCGGGCGGCGGCACCCTCGACCATCGCGACGCAGGCTTCGCGGACGAGCTGGTCGCGGCTGCCGAAGTGGTGCTGCACGCGGCCCACCGAGACCCCCGCCTGCTCGGCGACCCGCCGGAAGGTGACAGCCTCGATGCCACCGTGCGCGATCAGGTGCCAGACGGCCACGACGATCGTGACCCGGCTCGCCTCGCTGTCACGGACCATGCCTCCGACTGTAGCGATACACCCGTATCGTCGCTACGATACGGGTGTATTGCCCTGGTCGACCGTGCGGATGCCGAGTGCCACCCCTTGCCCACCCAGGCGCCAGCGACGCCTGCGGCGGGTCGCCCTAGGCGTCGTGGTCGCGCTGGCGACCATCCAGGTGGTCGACTGGCTCACCGCCACCCCCGAGGTCGGGCCCTTCCGCAGCAGCGGCGACCAGCTCGCCTACCGGTCGGCCTACGACGAGGCGCTCGCCATCATGCCTACCCCTACCCGGGTGCACCACGTGACCACGTCGTTCGGCGTCGTCCGGGCGTACGAGTGGGCCGCCCCGGACGCCACCGGAGCACCGGTGGCGCTCCTGCCGGGGCGCGGGAGCGGGGTGCCGATGTGGTCGGAGAACCTGCCCCGGCTCCTCGAAGGCCGCATCCTCTACGCGTTCGACGCCCTGGGCGATGCGGGGCTCTCGGCCCAGACCGCACCGCTCGTGTCGGTCGCCGACCAGGCCCAGTGGGATCGACGAGACGCTGGCGGGGCTCGGCATCGAGCGCGCCCACGTGGTGGGGCACTCCTTCGGGGCTGCGAGCGCGACGGCGCTGGCGGTGCACCGCCCCGACCGGGTCGCCACCTTGACCCTGCTCGAGCCCGCCTTCGCCCTGGGCTGGCGCCCGCCAGCGTGCTCGGCTGGCCCGCGGTCGCCTCGCTGCCTTTTCTGCCGCAGGGATGGCGTGACGCCGCGGTCGCCCGCATCGCGGGCGAGGACCCCGCCGGCGTCACGTCCGACGACCCGGTCGCCCGCATGATCACCCGCGGCGCTACCGGCTACTCGGCGACCCTCCCCACACCGACGCCGCCGAGCGACGACGACCTGCGCGGCCTCGCCATGCCCGTCTACGTGGCGCTCGCCGACGGCAGCCCGATCACCGGCGGCACCGCCTCGCTCGCCCGAGCCGAGCTGCTCCCCCACGCGCAGGTGCGGGTGTGGCCCGACACCACCCACTCGCTGCCGATGCAGGTGGCCGACCCGCTCGCCGCCGAGCTCCACCCCTTCTGGGGCGCCCACGACGGCTGATCCCGGCACCGACCGCCCGTACGGACCTTGACCCACCCTGAACTGCTGTGTAGCATCATGAACGTGAGTTCAAACCCCGCTGATCTCCTGCCCCGGGCGCGGATCCGCCTGGCGGCCCTGGAGCTGCTCGGCACCCAGGGGTTCGACAAGACGACGATCCGACAGGTCGCCTCACGTGCCGGCGTCTCTCCCGGCCTTGTCATCCACCACTTCGGCAGCAAGAAGCGGCTGCGCGACGCCGTCGACGACGGCGTCCTCGAGGTGCTCCAGTCCGACAAGGCGACGATCATCGCCGGTGCCGCCATGGGACGGGTGGGCGACTACCTCGCCGACTTCCCGGAGCTGTGGCCGACCCTGACCTACGTCATCCGCGTGCTCCGCGAGGGCGGGCCGGCGGCCGACCGCATGTTCGACCGCATGGTGGAGCTGACCGAGGTCATGGTCGACGAGCTGGGCGACCAGCTGTCGCTGCGGCTCGGCGCCGACCGCCACGCGATGATCACGATGCTGGTCACGTTCTCGCTGGGGGTCGCCGTGCTCGGCGACTCGGTCGCCCGCCACCTGGGGGGCACCAGCCTGGCCGACCCGCAGGTCATGGCCCGGTACTCGTTGGCGAGCACCGAGATGCTCACTCACGGCATCTTCGCCGACGACGGATACCTCACCCGGCTTCGCGCTGCCTTCACCACCAAGGAGAAGGACGACGATGACGGACGCGATCGAGATCCGTGACCTGACCAAGCGCTTCGGTACGGTGACCGCCCTCGACGGGCTCACCATGAGGGTCGGCACCGGAGAGGTGCACGGCTTCCTCGGCCCCAACGGCGCCGGCAAGTCGACCACCGTACGGGTGCTGCTCGGCCTGCTGCGCCCCGACGCCGGGCGCGCCACCCTGCTCGGCGGCGACCCGTGGCGCGACGCCCCCGAGCTGCACCGCCGCCTCGCGTACGTGCCCGGCGACGTGAACCTGTGGCCCAACCTCACCGGCGGCGAGGCGATCGACCTGCTCGCCCGCGCCCGCGGCCCGCTGGACCGGGCCCGTCGCGACGCGCTCGTCGAGCGCTTCGGCCTCGACCCGCGCCGCCGGGCCCGCACCTACTCGAAGGGCAACCGGCAGAAGGTCGCGCTCGTGGCCGCCCTCGCCTCCCGGGTCGAGCTGCTGCTGCTCGACGAGCCCACCTCCGGGCTCGACCCGCTCATGGAGCAGGTGTTCACCGAGGTGATCCGGGAGCGGACGGCCGAAGGGGTGACGGTGCTGCTGTCGAGCCACATCCTCTCGGAGGTCGAGAGGCTGTGCGACCAGGTGTCGATCATCAAGGCCGGCCGGCTGGTGGAGTCCGGGACGCTGGCCGGGCTGCGCCACCTGCGCCGCAGCCTCGTGTCGGTGCGGCTCGACGGGACCGGGCCCGACGCGACGGCCCTCGACGCCTCGGCGCTCGCCACCCTTCCGGGCGTCCACGACGCCGGGCTGGCCGACGGCGTGTGGACCGCCAACGTCGACGCAGCCGGGCTGCCGGTGGTGATGGCGGCGCTGGCGGCCGGCCAGGTGACGGGGGTCACCATCACTCCCCCCACCCTGGAGCAGCTGTTCCTCAGCCACTACGCCGCGTGAGGGGGCCACGATGAGGACCCTCACCGGCACGGGTGCGGCGTTGCGGGTGACCGTGCGCCGCCACGGCTTCTTCTGGGCGGCGTGGGTCGTGGGCCTCACCCTGCTCATGCCCGCCACCGCGTCGCAGTACGACACGGTCATCCCGCCCGGCACCGACCCGCGGCTCACCCTCGAGCCGCTGCGCCACAGCCCGGCGATGCTCGCGATCCTGGGGCCCGCGTACGACCTCTACGACAAGGGCGGGTTCATCTTCTGGCGCACCGGCGGCTTCACCGCGATGCTGGCCGGGCTGATGGGCGCGCTCGGCATCGTCCGGGCCACCCGGGGCGAGGAGGAGCCCGGCCGGGTCGAGCTGCTCCGCTCCGGCCCGATGGGCCGCCACGCCCCGACCGTCGCGGCCGTGACGGTCGCCCTCGGCGCCTGCCTGCTGGCCGGCGCCACCAACGCGGCAGCACTCGTCGCGCTCGGCCTGCCGGCGGCGGGCAGCGTCGCGGCGGGGCTGGCGGTCGCGCTGACGGGGGCCGCGTACGTGGGTGTCGGGGCGGTCGCCGCCCAGGTGCTCGACTCGGCCCGGGCGGCCCGCGGCTGGGCGGCCG
>JBHAES010000340.1:0-5279 GCA_041855725.1 Actinomycetota bacterium | reverse complement strand
GCTGCACCCGCAGCGACGGATCGCGGGCCAGCACCTCGTCGAGGCCCTTCACCAGGTCGGCGCGGGGGCCCCCGAGCACGTTGCGCATGACCGTCCACGGGGCGCGGGCGGTCGGCAGCCCCAGCGGCATGTCGCACACGGCCCGCAGGTGGTTCTCGAACTGCGACGTGCAGGCGCCGTCGATCGACCAGTGGCCGGTGTTGTGGGGCCGCATGGCGAGCTCGTTGACCAGGATCCGGCCGTCGGGGGCCTCCATCAGCTCCACGGCGAGCACGCCGGTGACGTCGAGCCCGGCGGCGAGGTCGAGGGCGAGCCGCTGGCACTCGGTGGCCTGCGCCTCGGTGAGCCCCGGTGCGGGCGTGGTGGTCTCGACGCAGATCCCGTCGAGCTGCACCGTCTGCGACACCGGGTAGGCCACCGCCTGCCCGTGCGGCGAGCGGACGACCAGCGCCGACAGCTCCCGGACGAACGGCACGTGCTCCTCGGCCACGACCCGTACGTCGGCGTGGCCGCGGCCCTGGGCCTCGGTGGGGCCCGCCGAGCGGGACTCGAACGGCACGTGCGCCCCCGACGGGTCGTGGACCGTCCAGACGCCCTTGCCGTCGTAGCCGCCCCGGCTCGTCTTCGCGACCACGGGCCAGCCGACCTCGTCGCCGAACGCCCGCAGGTCGTCGGGGGTGGCCACCACCCGGTTCGCGGGCGCGTGCCCGTACGGGGCCAGCCGCTCGCGCATCGCCGCCTTGTCCTGGGCGTAGACGAGGGCGTGCGGCCCGGGCCGGACGGCGACCCCGTCGGCGACGAGCGCCTCGAGGATCGGGGTGGGCACGTGCTCGTGGTCGAAGGTGACCACGTCGACGGCGCGGGCGAACGCGGCCACGACGGCCGGGTCGGACCAGTCGCCCACCACCACGTCGTGCACCACCTGCGCGGCGGACACGTCGGGGCCTTCCGCGAGCAGCGAGACCCGGATGCCCAGCCCGATCGACGCCGCGTGCATCATGCGGGCCAGCTGCCCGCCACCGATGATCCCGACCCTCACCGTCGTCACCCTACTGGCGTCGCGCCCCCCAGGCGTCGATCAGCGGCTCAGGGCCGGAAGATGACGGCCCGCTGCACGACGAAGTTCACCGTGGTGGCCACGCCCTGGGCGACGACGAAGCCGATCACCTGGGCCGCGAGCCGGCCGAGCGAACCCTCCAGCGGCGGGTAGAGGAGCGCGAACAGGCCGACCTGCAGGGCGAAGGTGGTGGCGTACAGGGCGGCGACGGCCACGAACCGCCGCGTCGAGGCGTCGGCGCGGAAGGTCCAGCGCCGGTTGATGAGGTAGGCGGTGGTGGTGCCCGCCACCCACGACAGCGCCTTGGCGGGGGTGTGGGCCAGGCCCAGCCCCATGCCCGCCATGAGCAGGCCGAGGTCGACCACGGCCGACAGCCCGCCGGTGAGCACGAACCGCAGCAGCTGCGTGCGCAGCGGCAGGGGTGGGGCCATCAGGTGGTCGGGTCGGCGTCGTCGGCCTGGAACAGCAGCTCGGTCATCTGCAGGTGGACGTTCTCGACGTCGGGCACGTCCACGAGGGTGAGCGGCTCCTCGGCCGCGGTCGTCAGGGTGAGGGAGCCGCAGCCCAGCAGCTTGTCGGAGAACGACCGCTCGTAGGTGACGTTGTTGATCCGGGTGAGCGGCAGGTCGTGGCCGCGGGTGGTGAAGACGCCCTGCCGCGTGATGAGGCGACGGTTCGTGACCGTGTAGCTCGACGACAGCCACCGCGCGTACGGGGCCACCACGAACGCGACGAACAGCACCACCACCACGCCCGACAGCGACAACCCGGCCAGCAGCCGGGCCCCCTCGGGCACGGCCGGCACCACGACCGCCAGCCCGGCGCCGAGCACGAAGCACAGCACCACGAACAGCACCGACGGCCACAGCACAGCCTTCCAGTGGGTCCGAGTCTCGATGACCACCCGCTCCCCGTCGCCCAGGAGCCGCTTCGACAACGCCATGGCACCTAGTGTGACGTACGCGTCGGCCAGCGAGGTACCCGACGCCGCGCGCGGACCCCGGACGGCGACCGGACGCCGGGTAGGGTGCCGGCGTGACCGAGCCCCGTGACCCCGCTGGCCCCGACCTCGAGGCGGCGGCAGCGCCCGACGCCGCGGCCCTCGACGCCGGCCGGCTGTCGGCGGCGCTGGTGCGCCCCGGGCTGCCGTGGTCAGGGGTGCGGACGGTGCCCACGACCGGGTCGACCAACGCCGACCTGGCGCGGGCCGCTCGGGAGGGGGCGCCCGACGGGTCGGTGCTGGTCGCCGCGGAGCAGACCGCCGGCCGCGGCCGGCTCGCCCGGTCCTGGTCGAGCCCGCCCGGCACGTCGCTGTCGATCTCGCTGCTGCTGCGGCCCGCGGTGCGGACGGGGGTGGCGGTGCTGCCGCTGGTGGCCGGCCTGGGCACCGCCGTCGGCCTGGGGACGCTCGGCGTGGACGCGCGGCTGAAGTGGCCCAACGACGTGCTCGTCGACGGGCTCAAGGTGTGCGGGATCCTCGCCGAGCTCGTGGGCGGCGACGACGTGGCCGTCGTGGTGGGCGTCGGCGTCAACGTGTCGCAGACCCGCGCCCAGCTGCCCGTGCCGTGGGCCACGTCGCTGCGTCTCGCCGGCGCCGAGGTGACCCGCGCCGACGCCGCCGTCGCGGTGCTCGCCGGCATCGGCGAGACGGTGCAGGCGTGGCGCGTCGGCGGCTGGCCGGCCGTGTCCGCCGGCTACCTCGCCCGCTGCGACACCATCGGCCGTGAGGTGCGGGTCGAGCTGACGGGCACCGACCACGTCACCGGCACCGCCGTCGGCCTCGGCGCCGACGGCCGGCTGGAGGTGCGCGTCGACGGCCAGGTCCGCTCGTACGCCGCCGGCGACGTGCACCACCTGCGACCTGCCGGGGCGTGACCCCGCTCGCACGATCGGCGACCCGGTCGTCCGCCGACGTCGCCTGCCCGGCTCAGAGGCGGGTCATCGGCTCGGGCTGCACGAGGATGTCTGAGCTGCCGGACTCGCTCGACGCCATGACCTGGAAGACCTGCGCCCCGTCGCGCTCGCTCACGAACGCGTGCGGGCGGCCGGCCACGTAGTGCACCGCCGCGCCGTCGTCGGCCGCGTAGCCACCGGGGATGTCCCCCGACGACACGGCCGCCACGTAGACGGGAGCCCGCTCGGCCTCGCCGTCGTCGTGGGGGCAGAACGAGCCGAGCCCCACACCGCCGCGCCACCAGTCGGTGCCGCCGAACGAGTCCGTGACGCACGCCTCGTGGAACGCGCACGCGCCGGCGGAGACGCCGAACAGGACCCGGCCGTCTGCGCGAGGCGGCGGATCGCCTCGTCGACGCCGTGGGCGGCCCACAGCGCCATCAGGTTGACGGTCGACCCGCCCCCGACCACGACCACGTCGGCCTCGGCGAGCCGCGCCACCGACGCCCGGGCGTCCTCCCACAGCGTGAGCACCTACGGCCGGACGCCGAGGGTGCCGTAGGCGACGAGGAACCGGTTGATGTAGCCGGGGTCGTCGGCCGAGGCCGTCGGCACGAAGCACACCCGCGGCGACGCGACGCCCGAGAGCTCCAGCAGGTAGCGGTCGAGGCCGGCGGGTCGCCCCATGGGCGACGTCGAGAACCCGCCGCCGCCCGCCGTGACGATGTGAGCCGGCATGGGCACCATCCTGGCGCCAGGGGCGCACCGTCCGGGCGCGGAACCGACGACGGGCCGGTCCCGGTCAGTGGGCCTGCTGGGACGGAGATCGACATCCGCACGACGGCGGGCAAGGTGGCCGACCTGTCGAAGCGGATCGACGAGGCCGTCCACGCGGCTGCCCCGGCGGCGGTGGGCAAGCAGCACGCGAGAAGGGAAGCCGACCGCCCGCGAGCGGGTGCTGGCGCTGCTCGACGAAGGGTCGTTCCGAGCTCGACCAGTTCGCGCGGCACCGGTCGACGAGCTTCGGGCTGGAGCGGCGGCGTCCGTACGGCGTGATCACCGGGACCGACTTCATCGTGATGGTCGAGCAGACCTCGCAGATGTTCGCCACCGGCCCCGAGGTGATCAAGACGGTCACCGGCGAGGACGTGACCCTCGAGGAGCTGGGCGGCGGGCGCACCCACAACAGCCGTACGACATGCACGAGGTGATCCGCACGGTGCTCGACGACGACGAGTTTCTGCGAGGTGCAGCCCTTGTTCGCGCAGAACATCGTGTGCGGGTTCGGGCGGGCGGAGGGCCGTTCGATCGGGGTCGCCGACCAGCCGATGGTGCTCACCGGGTGCCTCGACATCGACGCGTCCGAGAAGGCGGCCCGGTTCGTACGGTTCTGCGACTGCTTCAACATCCCGGTGCTTGCTCACGTTCGTCGACGTGCCCGGGTTCCTGCCGGGCACCGCCCAGGAGTGGAAGGGCATCATCCGCCGGGCGCCCGGCTGCTCTACGCGTACGCCGAGGCGACGGTGCCGCTGCTGGCGGTGATCACCCGCAAGGCGTACGGGGTCGCCTACGAGTGATGGGCAGCAAGCACCTGGGCGCCGACGTGAACCTGGCGTGGCCGACCGCGCAGATCGCGGTCATGGGTGCCGAGAGGGCGGTGAACATCCTCTACCTCAAGGAGCTGGCCGAGGCCGCCGACCCCGACGCCCGGCGCCGCTAGCTCACCGCCGACTACGACGACACGCTCGCCGACCCGTACGTGGCGGCCGAACGCGGCTACGTCGACCAGGTGATCCATCCGCACGAGACCAGCGCGAGCCTGATCCGGGCGCTGCGGATGCTCACGAAACAGGCCGCCGAAGAAGCATGGGAACATCCCGCTGCGAACGACGTCGACCCCGGTCCCGCCGCGCCGTCGCTCACCGCGGTGGTGGCGGTGCCGAGCGCCTGGTCGGCGGCGACGACCCGTACCTCATCTGCCTCCGGGTGCAGCCGACCGGTGAGATGGTCGTCATACTGGAGAATGCTTCGTGAACCCCCTCACGGGCACCGCGAGGCATGGCGGCACAGCTACCGTTGAAAGGACCGGGAATCGTGACCGACACCACCGTGACCGCGAACGCCGTCGACGAGATCCTCGCGCTGGTCCCCGTCGGCCGGCTCGCCGCCGAGCTCGGGGTCGACGAGCCGACGGCCCAGCAGGCGGCCCGCGCGGTGATCCCCGCGTTGCTCGGCGGGCTGCGGCACAACGCCCACGACCCCGCCAGCGAGCAGCGGCTGGCCGGCGCCCTCCAGCACCACGCCGCCCGGGGCCTGCTCGGCGGCGGGC
>JBHAES010000339.1:0-6773 GCA_041855725.1 Actinomycetota bacterium | reverse complement strand
CGAGCCCAGCGCGTACGACGACCCCGACGAGGTCGGCCTCAACCGCCCCCGCGGCGAGGCCTGAGGGCGTACGCGCCGCGGGCCGGGGTCGAGGTGCCCGCCGTGGGGACGCCGGTCCGTACGGGGTCGGGCGTTCCACTAGGGTTTCCACCACGGGTCACCAGCCGGGTGGCCCGCGCGGGCAGACCCGCGAGCACGAGAATGGATGGGGGCCCGTGGCCAGCACGCTCGACAACGTCATCAGCCTCGCCAAGAAGCGGGGGTTCGTCTTCCCCTGCGGCGAGATCTACGGCGGCACGAGGGCCGCCTGGGACTACGGCCCGCTGGGGGTGGAGCTCAAGGAGAACATCAAGCGTCAGTGGTGGCGCTCGGTCGTGCAGGGCCGCGACGACGTGGTGGGCCTCGACTCGTCGGTGATCCTGCCCCGCATGGTGTGGGTGGCCTCGGGCCACGTGGGCGTGTTCAACGACCCGCTCACCGAGTGCCTGCAGTGCCACAAGCGGTTCCGGGCCGACACCCTCGTCGAGGAGTTCGAGCACCGCAAGGGCCGGTCGCCCGAGGGGCTCACTGAGGTGCCGTGCCCCGCCTGCGGCACGAAGGGCCGCTGGACCGAGCCCCGCGACTTCAACATGATGCTGAAGACCTACCTGGGCCCCATCGAGGACGAGTCCGGCCTGCACTACCTGCGGCCCGAGACCGCGCAGGGCATCTTCGTGAACTTCGACAACGTGGTCCAGGCCGCCCGCATGAAGCCGCCGTTCGGCATCGGCCAGGTGGGCAAGTCGTTCCGCAACGAGATCACGCCCGGCAACTTCATCTTCCGCACCCGCGAGTTCGAGCAGATGGAGATGGAGTTCTTCTGCGTGCCCGGCACCGACGAGGAGTGGCACCAGTACTGGATCGACGAGCGCACCCGGTGGTACGTCGACCTGGGCATCAGCCGCGACAACCTGCGCCACTACGAGCACCCGCAGGAGAAGCTGTCGCACTACTCGAAGCGGACGGTCGACATCGAGTACCGGTTCGGCTTCGCCGGCGGCGACTGGGGCGAGCTGGAGGGCATCGCCTCGCGGACGGACTTCGACCTCGGCACCCACTCGAAGCACTCGGGCAAGGACCTGTCGTACCGCGACCCCGTCACCAACGAGAAGTACCTGCCGTACGTGATCGAGCCGGCCGCCGGCCTCACCCGCTCGCTGATGGCGTTCCTGGTCGAGGCCTACACCGTCGACCAGGCGCCCAACACCAAGGGCGGCACCGACACCCGGGTGTCGCTCAGGCTCGACCCGCGGCTGGCCCCCGTGAAGGTGGCCGTGCTGCCGCTGTCGCGCAACGAGCGGCTCAACCCGGTGGCCGCCGACCTCGCCAAGCGGCTGCGGCGGTCGTGGAACGTCGACTTCGACGACACGCAGGCGATCGGGCGGCGCTACCGGCGCCAGGACGAGATCGGCACCCCGTTCTGCGTGACCGTCGACTTCGACTCCCTCGACGACCAGGCCGTCACCGTCCGCGAGCGTGACACGATGACGCAGGAGCGGGTCTCGCTCGACCAGGTGGAGGGCTACCTCGCGCAGCGGCTCGTCGGCTGCTGACCACCTGTGGCACCGCGTCCCGCCCGCCTGCCGGACCCCGGGACGGGGGCTGCCCCGGCGGTGGGTAAGACTGGTGCCACGTCGTCCCCCTGGAGGTGCCCGTGCCCGGCGTCCGGTCCCGATGGCTCGCCCCGCTGCTGGTGGTGGTGCTGCTCCTCAGCTCCGGGTGCGTCCGGTTGCGCACCGAGGTCGTGATCTCGTCTGACGACACCGTGCGGCTCACGTTCGACATGGGGATCGAGTCCCGGTACGCCACCGGCGAGCCGTGCAACCAGTTCGCGGTGACGATGCCTGTCAGCGCCACCCGGACGGCCTACTCCGAGGGGGGCTACACCGGCTGCCGCACCTCGGCGGTCCTGCCGATCACGGCGTTGGAGTCGACCATGGACGGGCTGTCGGTGACGCACGCCGACGGCCGCTACACGTTCCGCTTCCGCAGCGTCGGCTACCGGGGCCGCACCATCGATCCGGCGACGGTCAGCGACTTCCGGGTGTCGGTCACCTTCCCCGGCAAGGTGATCTCGACCAGCGGTGGCGCCACCGTGTCCGATCGCACGGTCACGTGGACCGACCCGCAGGAGCTCGTCGGCACCGGCCTCGTGGCGGTCGGGGAGGACGGCAAGGGCCTCCGGGCCTGGCTGCCGTGGCTCGTCGCCGGCGCGGTCGGGGTGACCCTCGTCGCCGTTGGCCTGGGCGTGACCCTGGCGGTCCGGGAGCGTCGACGCCGGGCCGAGGAGCAGACGGCCCTGCCCTTGCTGGGCCGCCGCACCGGAGCCCCGTCGCCCCCCGACGGCGCGTCCACCGGGTCCACCGCCTACGACCCCGGCCAGGCCCCGTACGGGGGGATGGTCCCGTACGGGACGGGCACGTACGGCCCCACCGTTCCCACCGGCCCTGACGCCGGAGCCGCGGCGGGCACGTACGACCCCACCGCGGTCCGCCCCCAGCCCTACGACACGCCGCCGGGCACCGAGGCTCCCGCAGCCGACGCCGACCTGCCGCACCCGTTCGCCCGGCGTCCCAACCCGTGGGAGGGGTTCGGCCCCCAGGCCTGAGCGCCGGGGCGTCCGGCGGATCACGTCCTCGGCGGCCCTTCGGCCGTCAGCCCTGATGCCGTGACCCGGCTACCCTGTGCTGGTGCTGCGGATCGGACCTCTCGAGCTGCCGGTGCCCGTGGTGCTGGCGCCGATGGCGGGTGTCACCAACCCCGCCTACCGCAGGCTGTGCCGCGAGCAGGCCGAGACCGGCACCGCGGCGCGGCCGGCGGGCCTGTTCGTGTGCGAGATGATCACCTCGCGCGGGGTCGTGGAGCGGATCCCCAAGACGTTCGAGATGCTCCGGTTCGACGAGGACGACCCGGTGCGGTCGGTGCAGCTCTACGGCGTCGACCCCGACGTGGTCGGCCGGGCGACCGCGATCCTGTGCGGCGAGCTCGGCGTCCACCACGTGGACCTCAACTTCGGGTGCCCGGTGCCGAAGGTCACCCGCCGCGGCGGGGGCGGGGCGCTGCCGTGGAAGCGTGACCGGCTCGCCGCCATCCTGCGGGCCGCGGTGCGGGCCGCCGAGCCGTACGGGGTGCCGGTCACCATGAAGACGCGGCTCGGCATCGACGACGACCACCTCACCTACCTCGACGCGGGCCGCATCGCCGAGGACTGCGGCGTCGCCGCCGTGCTCCTCCACGGCCGCACGGTGCAGCAGGCCTACGGCGGGCGCGCCGCCTGGGACGCCATCGCCGCCCTCGTGCGCCACGTGTCGGTGCCGGTGCTCGGCAACGGCGACGTGTGGGAGGCCGCCGACGCCCTGCGCATGGTGGCCGAGACCGGCTGCGCCGGGGTGGTGGTGGGCCGCGGCTGCCTGGGCCGGCCGTGGCTGTTCCGCGACCTCGCCGCCGCGCTCGGGCCCGAGGGGGAGGTGCGCACGGCGCTGCCGACCCTGGGCGAGGTGGGGGCCGTGCTGCGCCGCCACGGCGAGCTGCTCGCCGACCTGTACGGTGAGCGGTACGGGCTCACCGACCTGCGCAAGCACATGGCGTGGTACCTCAAGGGCTTCCCCGTCGGCGGCGACACCCGCCGAGCCCTGGCGATGGTGTCGTCGCTGGCCGACCTCGACGACCTGCTCGCCACCCTCGACGCCGACGCGCCGTTCCCCGTCCGAGAGCTCGGCACCCCGCGGGGCCGCCAGGGCACCCCGCGCGCCCGGGTCACGGTGCCGTACGGGTGGCTCGACTCGCAGCACCTCGACGCCGACGCCGACCTCTCGGCCGCCGAGTCCGACGCCTCCGGCGGCTGACGCGGGAAGGGCGTCGTACGGGACCTGCCGGGGCGACGGGGCCGGTGGGCCTGCAGGGCCGTGGCGGGGAGGCGGGGTGCGGGCGGCCTCTGCTTGACTGGGTCCCGTGCCTGAGCCGACCGAACGCGCCCGCACCTGGGCGGGAACCATGCACGGCCACCACGCCGGCGACCTCGTCTCGGCCCATGCCGACAGCGAGGCGGGCGTGGGCGAGGGGGGCCCGGTGCTGCGCGAGCAGCGGGAGGAGGCCGAGCGGCGCACCCTCGCGCCGGGGGCCACGCTCGCCGAGGGGGCGGGACGGCGCGAGCGGCCCGAGCCGCCCGACCCGGAGCGGACGTGCTTCGAGCGCGACCGCGACCGCATCGTGCACTCCACGGCCTTCCGGCGGCTCGCCGGCAAGACGCAGGTGGTGGTCTATCCCACCGACCACCAGCGCACCCGCCTCACCCACGCCCTGGAGGTGGCTCAGGTCGCCACCTCGATCGCCCGCGGCATCGGCGCCAACGCGACCCTGGCCGAGGCGATCGCCCTGGGCCACGACTGCGGCCACGGGCCGGGCGGGCACGCCTCCGAGGACGCGTTCGACCCCTACGTCGTCGGCGGCTACGAGCACGGTCCGTGGGGGGCCGACGTGGTGCTGGCCCCGCTCAACCTGTGCCGCGAGACCCTCGACGGCATCCGCAACCACTCGTGGTCGCGCCCGGCGCCGACCACCCCCGAGGGCGAGGTGGTGAGCTGGTCCGACCGCATCGCCTACTGCGCCCATGACCTGGAGGACGCGGTGCACGCCGGCATCGTCGACCCCCGCGACCTGCCGGCCGAGGTGGCCGAGGTCTGCGGCCGGACGCGGCGCGAGCAGCTGCGCACCTTCATCCGGGCGGTCGTCGCCACCACCGCCGCCACGGGCACCATCGGCATGGACCCAGCCACCGCGGCCGCCCTGGCGGGGCTGCGGCGGTTCAACTACGAGCGCATCTACACCCGGCCCGACTCGATGGCCCAGTCGCAGGCCGTCGTCGAGGTGCTGCGGGCCCTCGTCGACCACTACCTCGAGCGGCCCACCACGCTGCCGGGCGTCGACGCGGCCACCGCCGAGCGGGAGGGTGCCGAGGGGTTGGCCCGCGCCGCGGTCACGTACGTGGGCGGCATGACCGACCGGTTCGCGTTCGAGACCGCGGTTGACCTGCTCGGCTGGGACCTGGAACGGATCCCGAAGGGGATCGGGCGGGGGGTCTGACACCGGCGACCTCCCCCTCCCGGGGATCGCGTCGACGACGGGGCGGGGGCGTCGCGACCCTGGCCGCACCGCGCTCGACCCGGCGGCTCATCGGGTTCAGGCGTTCTCGTTGGTGACGCGCTCGCCGTAGCGTTCCAGCTCGATCTCCTCCAGCGACCGGCCCTGCGTGCGGGGCGCCCACACCGTGCCGACGACGGTGGCGGCGGCGAGGAAGGCGATGAGGATGGCGCCGTCGATCAGCAGGCCGTTCGGCCAGTTCAGGATCACCGGGAACACCAGGGAGATCAGCCCGGAGGCCAGCCGGACGACGAAGAAGACGATGCCCTGCGCGCCGGAGCGGTACGGGGTGGCGAACAGCTCCGGCGACCACACCGAGTAGAACGCCTGCGCCGACGGTCCGGCGGACAGGCCCCACAGGATCGCGTACGCGAACGCCACCCAGGCCTCGGTCGACGGCCCCAGCACGAGCACGAACCACGAGACGACGGCCACCACCCCGCCGTAGCAGAAGTGCCACCGGTACGAGACCCGGTCGACGAGCAGCATGAAGATCAGCGTGGAGACGATGACGAACCCCCACGACAGCATCGAGAACAGGTCGGCCTGGAGGGTGCGGTAACCCATCGAGGCGAGGATGGTCGGCAGGAAGATGCCGTTCTGGCTGGCCGCCTGGTTCCAGAAGGTGTAGATGCAGGCCAGGAACACCAGCGCGGAGATGTTGACCCGCCGCGAGAACAGCTTGCGGAGCGCCTCTCCCATCGACGGCGGCTTGGCGTCGGCGCCGCCCTTGGCGGTCTGCCACGCGTCCGACTCCTCCAGCCCGCGCCGGATCCACCAGGTGAGCAGGGCGATCACCACGAGGTGCGCGAACACGATCCGGCTGCCGAGCAGGCCGAGGTCGAACGCCTCCAGCGCGGCCGCCAGACCGAAGCCGATGAACGGCCCGAACGACCAGGCCAGCTGGGTGGCCCCGATGTGCCTGCCGCGCTGCTCGGTGGGGGCGAACTCGGCGATGTAGGTCCAGCCGGCCGGCACCGAGGCCCCGACGGCCAGGCCGATCACGACGAAGCCGACGAAGAGCATCGGCAGGTTGACGGCGAGCACGACGATCAGCCCGCCCAGCGCGTAGACGAGCAGGTCGTAGGTGTAGATGAACTTGCGACCGTACTTGTCGCACAGCGGCCCGCCGACCAGCGCCCCGATCGCGGCGCCGAAGGCGTTGGCGCTGAACGCGGCGAGCAGGCCCGCGATCGTGCCGTCGTCGTCGGGGAAGTAGGCGGCGCGCCAGAAGCCGAGCGAGGTGGCGATCGCGATGATGGAGCCGGAGTCGATGTAGTTCGACATGGCGACCGCCGCGGTCGCCTTCCAACCGGTCAACGGGGTACGAGGCATCATCGCTCCTCAGCGTGGGGGACCCGGCCACCCTACCGGCGCGGGTCGCGGCGGACGGCAGCGGGCGGGGCGTCGCGCGAGGGCTCGTCGTCGGCTACGGTCGGCCACGTCGAGACGGTGCCCGGCGGGTCGGCGCCGCTCGACGGGCGGTGACGAGAGGGGTGCGGGATGGGTGAGGTGGCGACGGTCGCCCTGCAGGCGGCCGGGGTCGGGCTCTGGCTGGAGCTGGCCGAGGGACGGCTCCCGGAGGTGGTGCACTG
>JBHAES010000338.1:0-6608 GCA_041855725.1 Actinomycetota bacterium | reverse complement strand
GCCGTCCTTGACGAACGCACCGTTGCGGGCGATCCGGGCGATCGCGGCGAGCACCGCCAGCGGGGTGCCCGCGGCGATGCCGCAGGCGCCGGCGACGACCACGACGGCGATGGTCGCGGTGAGGTCGCCGGTGACGAGGTAGGTGGCGGCGGCGCCGGCCAGGGCGAGGTAGACCAGCCACGCCGCCAGCCGGTCGGCCAGCCGCTGCACGGGCGGCTCCGACGCCTGGGCCTGCCGGACAGCCGCCACGATCCGGCCGTACGACGACTCGGTGCCCACCCGCTCGGCGCGCACCTCGATGGCGCCGACCTGGTTGATCGACCCGGCGTACACCTGGCAGCCGACGTCGAGGTCGACCGGCAGCGACTCGCCGGTGACCCGGGACTGGTCGGCGGTGGACCGGCCGGCGACCACCGTGCCGTCGACGGGGACCCGCCCGCCCGGTCCGACGACCACGACCTGGCCCGGGGTCACGTCGGCGAGCGGCACCGGCTGGATCCCGTCGTCCGACCGGACCTGCACGGTCTCGGGCAGGAACGACATGAGGTCGGTGAGGGCGTCGCGGCCACGGTCCATCGACAGGTCCTCGAGGATCTCGGCGGCGAGCACGAACGCGGTCACCACCAGCGCCGTCGTCCACTCGCCGATGGCGGCGGCGGCCGCGATCGCGATGAGCATCGAGGCCTCCATGCTCATACGGCGGCGTCGGACGTCGTGCAGCGCCTCGGCGAGGATCGGCCAGCAGCCCACGACCAGACCGGCCACGGCCACCACGGGCACCTGCGGCCACGGCTGCACGAGGCCGAGGGCGACGACGACCGCGCAGCAGGCGACGAACAACGTACGGGCGAGGTCACCGCGGTCGATCCGCGACCAGAGCCCGGCCGCGCGGACCGCGGCCGGGGCCGGGCCGGCGCTCATCGCGCCCCCGCCGACGCCCCCGCTCGAGCATGGTGCGGCGGGTCGGCGTCGACGACGTGCTCGGCCTGCTGCATCGCGTGGGTCACCAGCTCGAGGGCGTGCTCGTCGACGAGCCGGTAGAGCACCCGGCTGCCCTGGTGCCGTGCCTGGACGATCCTCCCCCACCGCAGCCGCGCCAGGTGCTGCGAGACCACGGTGGGCGGCTGCCCCACCCGCTCGGCCAGGTCGCCCACCGAGAGCTCCCCGTCGCCGAGGGCCGCCACGATGCGGACCCGGGTGGCGTCGCCGAGCAGCGAGAACACCTCGACCGCGACCTCGACGCAGGGGTCCATCGACACCTGCTCGTCTGCATGCATGCGCAGATGATAGGCGGTCGGTCCCGGGCACCACCGGGTGGCTGAGCGACGGCGGCCGGACCGAGCCGTGCCGACGCGACGGTCGGCCGGGTCAGGCCGAGCGGCTCCGACGCCGGGACGTGGCGACGAGCACGGCGCCGAGACCCACCAGGGTCGCCGATGCGGCCAGCGCCCCCGGCCCGACCGACGCACCGGTGCGCGGCAACCGGGCAGCGGTCGGGATCGACAGCGACGTGTGCTCGGTCAGCGTCAGGTCCAGGCCGGCGGCGACCGCGGTCACCGTGGCCGGGCTCGTGAGACGCCGGCTCGCCACGTCGGCGGCGGTGACCCGGTAGCCGGCTGCGGTGCACACCATCGACTCCCCGGGCGCGAGGGTCGCTGCGGGGCACGTCACCGGGCCGGTCAGCGGGTCGCTGACCCTGATGCCCGACAGGGTCACGGTGCCGGTGTTGGTGACGGTGAACGAGAACCGGACCGTGGTGCCCTCGGTCACCGGTCCCGACGTGTCGGCGGTCTGCACCAGGGTGACGGCGGCGACCCGCTCCAGCGTGACCGTCTCGGTGTCCGTGGCGCGCACCACCTGGCCGGAGCCGGCGGTCCCGGTCACGGTGGCGGTGTTGACCAGCTGCCCGGCGTCGACCTCGCCCTGGGCGAGGGTGACGGTGGCGGTGCAGGTCATCGTCTCACCCGCTGCCAGGGTCGATGCGGGGCAGGTGACCGTGCCGGCGCGCGGGTCGTCGACGGTCACCGAGGCCAGCGCGACGTTGCCGGTGTTGGTGACGACGAACGTGTAGGGCACGGTGGCCCCGGCCCGGACCGCCGGCGGGGTCTGGGCCGTCTTGCTCAGGGTGACGGCGGGCAGCTGCGGCACCTGGAGCGTCGTGCTGGCGGTCGCCTGCACCGACGCGCCCGCGGGCGGCCGGGCGGTCACGGTCGCCGTGTTGACCACCGACCCGTGGTTCACGTCGTCGGCGGAGAGGTGGTAGGTGGCGGTGCACGTCAGCGAGGCGCCCGCCGCCAGCGTGGTCGTCGGGCACGTCACGGCCTGGACGAGCGGGTCGCTCACCACCACGTCCGACAGGGTGACCCGGCCGGTGCTGGTGACCACGAACGTGTAGCCGACGGCGTCGCCGGCGTCAGGCCCGTTGCCGTCGAGGTCGGTGATCCCGGCGTGGGACTTGGTGAGCCGCAGCCCCGCCTCGGCGTTGGTGTAGCCGCAGACGAGCACCGCGCCCGGTGCCACGGCGGTGCCGGGGATCCGGTAGGTGGTGCCGTCGAGGCTGCCCACCACGGTTCCGTCGGTGGTGCACACCGCGTCGGTGACCGACCAGCCGGCGGCGTCCTCGGTGATGGTCACGTCGGCGCCAGCGCTGCTCACGGTGAACGGCTGGGCGCCCGGCGTCGTGGTGTCACCGTCGACCTGGACGGCCACCCCGGGGCTGGTGGTGCTGACCGTCCCCGTGGCCTGGGTGGTGTTGGTGAGGGTGAACGAGAACGGCCCACCGGCGGCGGCGTCGGTGGTCTTGGCGAGCACCAGCCGGGGGCGGGCGGCGACGGTGAGGCGGTAGTCCTCCACCTCCCCGGAGTCCGCGAGGCCGGTAGCGGCGGCGACCTGCTCGTGGGTGTAGCCGAGGCGCAGCCTCGCCCAGGTGTCGCCCGGGCTGATGCTGGCGGGCATCGTCCACACCAGCTCGGCCGAGGTCGCACCGGCCGCCACGGTGGCGCACGCACGCTCGCCGGCGCCGTCGAAGGTGCCGTCGAGGTCGAGGTCCAGGTAGCCGCACAGGTACGCCTCGCGGCTGACGCCGGCGACCGGCACGGTGAGCCGGTAGTCCCGGCCCGGCTCGGCGACCGCTGCGGCGAGCGAGGCGAAGGCGTCGGTGTCGTCGCCGGTCACCGGGCTGGCCGAGCGGCGGACCGTGGCGTTGTCCTCGCTCACCGTGGTGCCGAGGGTCAGGTCGCTCAGCACGTGGGCGGGAGCCTGCGTGCCGGCGTACGAGGCGGGGGCGCTCGAGTAGTCCTGCGGCACGGTGACCGTGAGGCCGAACACGTCGCCGCCGGTGGTGGTCATCAGGCGAGCGGGGTTGGGGGTGCTGGGGTTGTGCACGATCTCGGCCCCGATGTCGAAGGTGAGGCTGGTGACGGTGCCGGTGACCTGGACGCTGCCGCACGCCGCGGTGGCCCGGGCCGGGTTGGCCGAGGTGGTGGTCGTGACGCAGCTCAGCGAGGTGCTGTGGTCGACAGCCGTCACGACCTGCCCGGTGACCGCGAAGTTGGCGTTGCCCGACGCCGCCGCGATCGTCACCCCGGGGGTCGTCAGGGTGAGCGTGGCGTGCTGGTCGGACTGGTAGCCCACGAAGCCGTCGCTGTTGCGCCGGCTGTACGTGGACCCGCCCAGCCCGGTCAGGTGCAGGGTCGGGTTGCGGACCGGCCGGTTGAACGTGACGGTCACGGTGCCCAGGCCGGTGCAGGTGCCGACCACCTCGCAGCCGTACATGACGGTGTGGAGCGAGACGGTCGGGTCGTCGGCGGCCAGGGATGGGGTGTAGACGTCGGCGAAGCCTGGGTCGGCCAGGGCGGCGGCCGCCCGCACCGAGGTGGCCCCGGACCCGGTGACGGTCGCGGTCACCCCCGACGGCAGGGTCAGCGTGCTGGCCCCGTCGGCAGGCGTCGACCACCCGGTGACGGCGGCGTCGTAGGCGGCCGCCGTCGGCACCGCTCCCCCGGCCAGCGCCGCGCCCAGGCCGAGCGCTGCGACGACGGCTGCGAACCTGTGCCTCAAGGACCTGCTTGGCGACCTCATGCTTCCCCCTCTGGTGGCGACGCGACGCGTCACCGACGGCGCCGCCGGTCGGCGGGCTACGACCTGGTGCCGGGCAGCGTCGACCTCGAGCAGTGCTGAAGCGAGGCGTCGGTCACGGGAGGTTTCTCGCTGCTGACCCCCAAAAGGTTAGGCGCTGGCACCCGCGCTGTCGAACCGACATGAAACAGTCGGTGCGGCGAGAAGGCAGAAAGATCTCGCCCGACCGACGGGAATGCACCCGTTCGGCGTCGTGGCAGCGTGGTCGCGCTCGGCTACCGCAGGTCGGTTTCGTCGGGCTCGGGGGTGGGCACCAGCGCCCCCACGCCCTCCCCCGGGGCGGTCCGGTCGATCGACAGGGCGAAGTCGTCGCCGTGGGCCCGGACGCCTTCCACGACCGCCTGGTCGATGGCCATCTCGGCGTAGCGACCGCGGACGATCCGGGGGTCCCGCTGCAGGTCGCGCATGAGCGCCACCACCATGAGCAGCATCACGACCAGGAACGGCAGGCTGGCGATGATCGTGATCGACTGCAGCCCCGACAGCGCGTCGGCTCCGCCCGCCACCAGCATGATCGCCGCCACCGCGCCGGTGACCACGCCCCAGAAGACCACGGTGGGTCGCCGCGGCTCCAGGGTGCCGTTCTCGCTGAGGGTGCCCATCACGATGGACGCGGCGTCGGCGCCCGAGACGAAGAAGATGCCGACCAGCACCATCACCAGCACCGAGGTCACGGTCTCCAACGGCAGGGTGTGCAGGAGGGCGAACAGGGTCGTCTCGGAGTCGCCCGCCTGCGACAGCCGCGCACCGGCCTGCTCGGCGTCGATCGCCGCACCCCCGAAGATGCTGAACCACACCAGCGAGACCATGCTCGGCAGCAGCAGCACGCCGGCGACGAACTGACGGATCGTGCGGCCTCGGGAGATCCGGGCGATGAACATGCCGACGAACGGGGTCCACGAGATCCACCAGGCCCAGTAGAAGATCGTCCAGTCCGACAGCCACGCGTTGGCGTCGGGGCTGGAGGCGGCGGTCGTCGACGACATCCGCATGATGTTCTGCAGGTAGGTGCCGAGCGTGGTGGGCAGCAGGTTCAGGATGAACACGGTCGGGCCCAGCACGAACACGAAGAAGGCCAGCGCCACGGCGAGCACCATGTTGATGTTCGACAGGTACTGGATGCCTCGCGCCACCCCCGAGACCGCCGAGAGGATGAAGCAGACCGTCAGCACGGTGATGAGCCCGACGAGCACGGCGTTGCCCACCTCGCCGACCCAGCCGACGATCTCGGCGCCGTGGGCGATCTGCAGCACCCCCAGCCCCAGCGAGGTCGCCGAGCCGAAGAGGGTGGCGAAGATCGCGAAGATGTCGATGATCTTGCCGGCGGGCCCGTACGTCTGCCGCTTGCCCAGCAGCGGCTCGAACACGCCCGAGATGGTGAGGGGGCGCCCCTTGCGGAAGACGCCGTAGGCGATGGCGACCCCCACGACGGCGTAGATCGCCCACGGGTGGAGGCCCCAGTGGAACAGGGTCGTGGCCATCGCGTTGCGTACGGCACCGGCGGCGCCGGCCTCGGCGGTGCCCGGCGGCGGCGTCACGAAGTGCGCCAGCGGCTCGGCGGCGCCGTAGAACATCAGACCGATGCCCATGCCGGCGCTGAACATCATCGCCACCCACGACACGGTGGAGAACTCCGGCGCCTCGCCGTCGCGGCCCAGCGGGATCGACCCGTAGCGGCTGGCGGCCAGCCACAGCACGAAGAACACGAACCCGGTCGCAGCCAGCGCGAACAGCCAACCCGTGTTGGTCACGACCCACGCCAGCCCCCGCTGCGACGCCTGGCCCAGCGTGAGGGGCGACACCACTCCCCACAGCACGAACGCCACCGAGACCGCGGCGGTGACCCCGAACACGACCGTGTCGAGCCTGCCGGGCTGCTCGTCGGGGAACTCCTCGGCGACCGGCTCGAGCGCCGGGTGGCTGGTGTCGAGCACCCGCCCCTCGCGCATGAGGCGCGCCATCCCGGCCTGCGACTGGTGCAGCAGGGTGCGGGTGCGCCGCCGAGAGCTCCACCGCAGGCTGCGGGGCAGCCGGGAGGATCTCAGGCGCGGGTGGCTGGGCCCGTTGGTGTCGGCGTTGGAGGGCGGCGCCGCGTCGCGGGCCGGCGGCGGCGTCGGGTGATCCGAGTCTGGTGCCTGCATGGGATGGATACCTGCTCTCGTGGTCGGCGGCACATGGTCTCAGCCGCGCAGGCACCGCCCGGTCGAGGGGCCGTCCGGACGGGTGCGGACGCCGTGGTGGCGAGCGTCCCCCCGCCGCCCGCGCGGCTCCACGACGCTCCGTCTGCGAGACCTTGGCCCCCAACTTAGTCGCCACCGGGCCAACTGCTTGAGGTTCCGTTGACGTACGGCCGGCCTGGACCCGGCGAGAGGACCTACGCTGGTGGCCATGCCGACCGAGCCAGCCCCGCTGGAGCCGGTGCCGTGGGACGACACGGTGACCAGGTGGTCGCCGCCCCCGACGCCGCGGCG
>JBHAES010000337.1:0-7546 GCA_041855725.1 Actinomycetota bacterium | reverse complement strand
GTTCGACTGGAGGACGTGTTCGCGATCGTCGCTGTGGCAGACACCGCCCGACCCGCCGCCGACCCTGCGTCACCCGGCTCGCACCGCTCGCACGAGGAGGTGGCGTGATGACTGCTCCCGAGGCAGGCTCCCCCATGAGGATGCTGCGGGTGTGGGCCGTCCAGGAGACGCTGCTTCTGCTGAGAGAGCCCGTGGCGGTCATCTTCTCCCTGGCGCTGCCGCTGGTCATCTACGTGTTCCTGTGCATGCCGTACGCGGAGATGGTCCTCCCGGGGACCGACCTGCGCTTCATCGACACGATGTTCCCCGCCCTCATCGGGACCGTTGCGGCGAACCTGCTGCTCATGGGACTGCCGATCTACGTCGCCGAGCTGCGCACGCGGCGGGTCGACCGGCGCTACAAGACGCTGCCGCTGCCGGGGTGGGTCTTCGCCGCGGCGATCACGATCGCCATGCTCCTCATGATGGTGCTGGCCTCGGGCATCATCGTGACCGTGGTGGGTGTGGTCCACGGGCTGCGGATCGAGGGCACGGGCCTGGTGTTCATCGCACTGAACCTGAGCCTTGTCGCCTTCCTGTGCGCCGTGGGCTTCTTCCTGGGGATGCTGCCCTTCGGGTCCCGCACGATCCAGGCGGTGACGGCGCTGGTGTTCTTCCTGCTCTTCTTCGGCTCCGGGGCGGCGGGCCCGATCGACACGTTGCCCGCCTGGCTGCGCGGCCTCCTGGAGTGGAACCCCCTCAAGGTCTGGTTCGACGCCCTGGTCTGTGCGTACACCAGCCGTCCCCTCCCGTCCGACGTCGTCTGGAGGATCGGCCTCATGCTGGTCCTGGGCGCGGCAGCAGCCCTGGTCGGCCTGCGCAGCTGGCGCCGCACCGAGTAGTCGATTGCTCACGGGCGCGCCTCGCTGGACCCCTCCGATCCCCGACGTGCCCGACCGGGCCGGCTCAGGCGCCGAGCTCCCGGCGACCAGCGCCACGGCGGCCTTGCGCGTGGACACCTCGACCGACAGCGAGGCGGACGCCGTGTTCTCCTGGGGCATGACCTCGCGCCACGTGTGGAGCGGGGTCGCGGAGCCAGGGTTCGCCCTACGCACCGGTCGACCAGTTCCTCACCGACTCCACCGACGCCACGGTCATCGTCGCGGCGGTCCCGAGGCCGACCTGCCCGCCCTCCCCCGAACGCGGGTCGTCGGGTCCCGCTGCGCCCACCATGCGGTGGCCCGCTCATCGTGGCGCCCGTACGCGCTCCGGCGAGGGCCGTACGGCCGGGCAGGTCGATGGTGCCGGACGGATGCCTGAGAGGCCGGGCGGATGCCTGGGAGAGGTCGGGCCGCTGCCCGTTCGACGCAGCAGCAGAGTCGAGCCAGGTTCCGACCGTGCCCACGAGGTGCCGCGCGTTTGGAGGGTTCCCACAACCAGCGGCAAGGATAGGAGCCGAGATCGGCTCGATTCTTGTAGGAACCCTACAAGAACCAGGATTGGAGCCGAGATCGGCTCCAATCCTGCCGACCACCACAGGGGAGCCGATCTCGTGCAGGCGGCGGGGGTCGAGGTGCTGCCCCCGATCGACCTCTCGTGGCGGGACCTGCGCTGCTGCGGCTGGCTCTGTGCCCGGCCCGGACAGGGCTCGTCGACCTTGGGTGGCCGCCCTGCGAGATGGCTGGGCAGTGCCCGGTTGCGGCTCCCGCCTGCCCGACCCTGACGACGTGCCTGGTCAGCGCCATGTCCGTCCACGGGTTGGACGCAGGTGTCCGTACGGTGGTCGCGCCGCAGGCCTGTCAGAGGGCCCCGATAGCGTGTGCGGATGCTGCGGCAGATGCCGCCTCGAGGAGGAGAGATCGATGCACCGTAGGACCGTCCTGGCCGGAGCGGCGGCACTGCTCGTGCCGGCCGCCGCATGCACCAGCACCACGGGCACGGGCGGGGGCTCGACCTATCGGGTCGGCATCACCCAGATCGTGTCCCACCCGTCGCTCGACGCCGCGCGCGAGGGCTTCAAGGCCGGTCTCACGGGGGCGGGGCTGTCGGTCACCTTCGACGAGCAGAACGCGCAGGGCGACCAGGCCACCGCCACCTCGATCGCGGCGAAGTTCGCCACCGGCTACGACCTCGTGCTCGCCATCGCCACCCCCACCGCGCAGGCGTCGGCGCAGGCGATCACCGGCACGCCGATCCTCTTCACCGCCGTCACCGACCCCGTCGCTGCCCAGCTCGTGGCCAGCGCCGACGCCCCCGGCGGCAACGTCACCGGCACCACCGACATGAACCCGGTCGCCCGCCAGATCGCCCTCGCCAAGCAGCTCAGGCCCGACGCCCGTAGCGTCGGCATCCTCTACAGCTCCGGCGAGGTCAACTCCGAGGTGCAGGTCGGCCTCGCCCGCACGGCTGCGGCCGCCGAGGGCCTGCAGGTCGTCGAGAAGACCGTCACCACCACCGGCGAGGTGCAGCAGGCCGCAGCCGCCCTTGCTGCCGACGTCTGGTACGTGCCCACCGACAACAACGTGGTCGCCGGGCTCGCCGCCGTGGTCGCCGAGTGCGAGCGGCGCAAGGTGCCGCTCATCGTCGGTGAGGGTGACTCGGTGAAGAAGGGCGGCATCATCACCTACGGCATCGACTACACCCGGCTCGGCGCGCAGACCGCCGAGATGGCCGTCCGGATCCTCACCCAGGGCGCAGCCCCGGCCACCATGCCGGTCGAGAGCCAGAAGGACCTCAAGACCTACGTCAACCCAGCCGCTGCCGAGCGCATGGGTGTCACCCTGCCCGAGACCCTCCTCACCGGCGCCGAGGTCGTCGGCCAGTGACCGGCCACCGTGAGGCGCCCGCGCTGACGAGGGAGGTGGACGGGCCGCCCGGACAGCGCCTCGCCCCGGACGCACCCGCCCGACCACTGGGCGTACGACCACGTCCGACCGGCCGCGGTGACGCGGGCGCGCCACCAGCCGCCCCGGGCGACGCCTCCCGGCCGGAGGGCGCTCGGGCCGGAAAGCTCGGGACCGGAGCGTCCCGTACGAGTGGCGTCGGTCCGGGAGGCTTGCGTACGGCAGGGTTCCGTACGGATGGCGTCGACACGGGCGACCTCCGTACGGGTGGTGGCTTGGGTACGGATGGCTGCGACGCGGCCGGCTCCCGGACACGTGGTGGCTTCGGTTGGGACGACGCCGCTGCGGGTCGCTTCCGGGCGGACGGCCTCCGGGCGTCCCCTGCGCGGACGGCGTGCGGCCGTACGGCTTCGGCCCGTCAGGGCCCTGCCTGCACGACGTCTGCCCGGACACCTGCTCGGACGCTGCGACCCGGCGCCACGCGGGCTGGTACGCCGCATCCCGCTCTCGCCCGTACGAGCGGGGTGGGGGCGTGATGCTGGGGGCTCTCGACCTGGGGCTCGTCTACGGGCTCGTGGCGCTCGGGGTGTACCTGACGTTCCGGATCCTCGACTTCCCTGACCTGACCGTCGACGGGAGTTTCACGACGGGTGCGGCGGTGGCGGCGACCGGCATCGTCAGCGGGCTGCCGCCGCTGGGGGCGACGCTGCTCGGCGGGGTGTGCGGGGCGGTCGCGGGGCTGGTGACCGGTGTGCTCCACACCAAGGGGGGCATCAACCCGCTGCTGGCCGGGATCCTCACCCAGATCGCGCTGTACTCGGTGAACCTGCGCATCATGGGCCGGGCGAACGTGCCGCTGCTGCGCGTCGACACGCTGCTGTCGGGGATGCGTGACGCGAACCAGCTCGGCACGCGCACCTCGGTCCTGGTGTTCGCCGTCATGGTGCTGCTCACGATGCTGGCCGTCGACTGGTTCCTCAACACCGACCTCGGCCTGGCGCTGCAGGCCACCGGCGACAACGCGCGCATGATCCGCAGCCAGGGCGTGTCCACCGACGCCACCACGATCCTCGGCCTCGTGCTGTCGAACGCACTGGTGGCGGTGGCGGGGGCGCTCGTGGCGCAGTACCAGGGCTACGCCGACATCGGCATGGGCATCGGGCTCATCGTCGCCGGGCTGGCGTCGGTGATCATCGGGCAGACCCTCGTGCCGAGCCGGCGGTTCGTGCTCGCCACCCTCGCCGTGGTGGTGGGATCGGTCGTCTACCGGATCGTCATCCAGGTCGCCCTGCAGGTGGGCCTCAACCCCAACGACATGAAGCTGATCTCGGCCGTGCTCGTGGTGGCAGCGCTCCTGCTGCCCCGGATCGGCTTCGTACGACGCATGCGCGCCCGCGCCCGGCAACGGCGGCTCGCGGCGGCGGCCACGGAGGAGTGACCATGCTGGAGATCGTGCAGGTACGGAAGGTGTTCGCCCCGCACACCCCCAACGAGAAGGTCGCCCTCGACGACGTCACCCTCACCCTCGACGAGGGCGACTTCGTCACCGTGATCGGCTCCAACGGCGCCGGCAAGTCGACGCTGCTCAACCTCGTCGCCGGCGAGCACCGGCCCGAGAGCGGCTCCATCGCCATCGACGGGGTCGACGTCACCCGGCTGCCCGCCCACAAGGTCGCCCGCTACGTCGGCCGCGTCTTCCAGGACCCCCTCGCCGGCACCGCCCCCCACGGCACCATCGAGCAGAACCTCGCCATGGCCTACCACCGCGGCCGCCGCCGCTGGCTGCGTACGGGGGTGACCAACGCCAAGCGGGCCATCTTCCGCGCCGAGCTGGAACGCCTCGAGCTGGGGCTGGAGGACCGGCTGCGCACCGACGCCGGCCTCCTCTCCGGCGGCCAGCGGCAGGCGCTGAGCCTCGTCATGGCCACCTTCAGCAGGCCGCGGATCCTGCTGCTCGACGAGCACACCGCCGCCCTCGACCCGCAGCGCGCCGCCCTCATCACCCGCCTCACCAGCGACGCCGTCGAGCGCTACGGGCTCACCACCCTCATGGTCACCCACAACATGGAGCAGGCCCTCGCCCTCGGCAACCGGCTGGTGATGATGCACGAGGGCCGCATCATCTACGAGATGAGCGGCGAGCAGAAGGCCAACGCGACCATCGACGACCTCCTCGCCCGCTTCGGCGAGGTCAAGGGCGCGCTGTCCGACCGCACCATGCTCACCTGAGCCGCGACCGGCGTCCGCGGACGGCCCCGGGGATGGGGGTCGTACGGGCATGGGCCCGCGACGATGGGAGTCGATCTCGACTCCCAGCTGCGGAACCTACCGACCCCGTTCAAGACCCGCCCTGCCGCGTGAGTCGACCTCGACTCCCCTCTTATCGGCCGCAGACCGACCCGCCAAGACCTCCCACCAGCCAGCAGGGGCGCCGGCAAGATTCGAGCCGATCTCGGCTCCCATCCTTCCAATCCCTGCTGACAAGGGGTGATGCTCGTGGGCACGGTTCGGCGAAGATGGTCCGACCCCATCCGCGGCACCCGGCCCACCCAAGACCTCCCGCCAGCCAGCACGGCACCAGCAAAGTCCGAGCCGACCTCGACTCCCAGCTGCGAACCCCGCTGGCAGACCCCCACCCTGCAGCGGAGACGACGGGATGACTCGAGCCGATCTCGGCTCCCATCCTTCCAACTCTTGCTGACAAGGGGTGATGCTCATGGGCAGGGCTCGGCGAAGATGGGTCCGCCCCCACCTGCGGGCCACCGACCCACCAGCACCCCGACCAGACGGACCTCGGCATCCTCCCGTGGTGCGCCGCCCAGTTCGCGTGACCGTACACCGGGAGCGCCGAACCCTGCCGCACCCACGCCGACGCCCCAGACGAGACCGCTCCACCCGGACCAGACTGCATCTCCCCTTGTCAGAACGGTTTCAAAGATTCGAGTCGAGATCGGCTCCCATCTCGGGCCCGCCTTCGAGGGGTAGCGCCGGCCTCCCGTGGCGGGAGGCACGCCCGGGTCGGCGGCACAGTCGACCGGTAGGGCACCCGCGTACGACCCAGCACGAGGCGCCGGCGCGCGACAGCCGGCGAGCCGGAGCGACCGACGGGACCGCTCGGGGCGTACGGAGCGGGAGGCCGGCGTCGTACCAGCCCCGGCACGGGGACGACACGCATCCGGCTCATGCCTCGACCGGCTGGGAGTCGCGCGTGGTGCCTCGCTGAGCCAAGGGGACGACGGCTGCGACAGCGTACAACCCCACAGGACTCCGCGACGCTGGGGCCGGTGCGGCGCGAAGGACTGTCGGAGCGTCGTGACAGGATGTGCAGGTGAGCGAGGCGCAGCCCACCGTCAGGGGTGCAGGTCCCGACGAGGCGCGGATCCTGCGGCGGTTCGGCGCGTCGGTCCACGACCTGGTCGGGGCCGGGGGCGAGGCCAGGGTGTTCGCGCTGCCCGACGGTGAGCACGTGCTGCGGGTCTGCGGCGGCGACTCGCCGCACGTGGCGCCCGAGCTGCTGGGTTTGCTGCGCTCGTGGGCCGAGGTCGACCTCGGGTTCGACCTGCCGACGCCTGTCGACACCGGGCGCGTCGGCGCCCAGCCGTGGCGGGTCGACCGCCGGATGCCGGGCGTGCCGTTCGACCGGTGGCTGGCAGCCGAGCCGGACCCGGCCAGGCGTGATGCGGCGCTGCGGTCCTACCTCGACGTCGCGGGTCGGCTGCGGCGGCTGCCGGTGGCCGACCGGCGGCCGGGAGAGCTCCTGGGGACGCGGTGGGCGACGCTGCGTGACGCGTACGCCGACCGGGTCCGGCACGGGGCCGCGTGGGGCGGCGACGGCCTGCGCGCCCTGGTGCCCCACCTCGACGAGCGGGTGGGCGAGGTGCTCGACCGGCTCGGCGAGGTCGCGTACGAGCCGTCGTTCGTTCACGGCGACCTGTGCCCGCAGAACGTGATGCTCTCCGAGACCCCCGCCGGGCCGCGGGTGACGGGTGTGCTCGACGTGTCGGTGCACGCGATGGTGGCAGACCCCACGATGGACCTCGTCGACGCGATCGCCTACATCGAGCTCATCCCCTACCCGGGCGCCTACGCCGACGCCGCCCGGCTCGCCCCTCGGCTGGCCGAGCTGGTCGGCGACCCCGGGCTCGTCACCGCCTACCGCCGCCTCGGCGCCCTCTACTACCAGATGGACCCCGGCATCCTCCCGTGGTGCGCCGCCCAGTTCGCGTGACCGTACGCCGGGAGCGCCGAACCCTGCCGCACCCACGCTGACGCCCCAGACGAGACCGCTCCACCCGGACCAGACTGCATCTCCCCTTGTCAGAGCGGTTCCAAAGATTCGAGTCGAGATCGGCTCCAATCTTCACCGAGCCGATCCCCCGAGCATCACCCCTTGTCAACCGGGAGTTGGAAGGATTGGAGTCGAGATCGGCTCCCATCCTTGGACCGCCATCGACGGCCCCGCGCCGGACTCGACCGAGCACGGACCTGGCCGGCGGCCGGAGCCGGACGGCACCTCCCGGTCAAGGCCGTCGCGGCCCCCATGTCCGAGCCGGCGAACTCCTGTACGCCGACGTGGGCCGCGCCGGCCCACGGATGGGAGGATGGTCGGGTGCCTGCGCTCGCCCTCGCCCTGCTGGCGCTGGCGGTCGTGCTCGGGGCGAGCGGGGCCGCCAAGGCGGTCGACCGCCGGCAGACCGCCGACGCGTTCGAGGCGCTGCGCGTGC
>JBHAES010000336.1:0-2561 GCA_041855725.1 Actinomycetota bacterium | reverse complement strand
GACGTCTGGTCGAGTGGACGAGGCTCCCGTCCACGAGGAGAGCGATGATCGAGCGGGGAGGGGACGGAGGAGGGGCCTGCGCGCGACGGAAGCCTGAAACGTTCCAGCGTGCATGCCTCCTGACAAGGGGAGATGCGCCCCAGAACCCCTGCGAGCGGAGCATCGAGAGCACTACGTGAGCTCCAGCGTGCACGAGCCATGCATCACCCCTTGTCACAGCCCCTCGCGGCAGGGTAGGTTGCCAGCACCCTCCGCCGAAGCAGCGGATAGAGACTGGCCGTGATCTGCCGCCGAACCATGTTCAGCATGGTTGTTGCCAGCACCCTCCGCCGAAGCAGCGGATAGAGACGGTTAGCGCAAGGCCGAACATTGCGGTGTTCATGTCGTTGCCAGCACCCTCCGCCGAAGCAGCGGATAGAGACGCAGCGAGTTCGCCGGGGGCGCGGCGGGATCGTCCCGTTGCCAGCACCCTCCGCCGAAGCAGCGGATAGAGACGAACTCACCATCATGGCTGCTAGAGCCTTGTCGTTGCCAGCACCCTCCGCCGAAGCAGCGGATAGAGACTTGCTGGTGCAGATCGGCGATCCCCACTGGGAGGCCTCCGCCGAAGCGTCGGGTCGAACGTACTCGTGGCTCGACTCGGGGCGGCGCTGACACCCCCGGCCGCCCCCCTGGACCGGACAGATCCCGGACAGGTTGGCGGGAGATGTCCGTTCTCTGTCGCACGCGCGGGACACGGCGTCGTGTCGCAGGGCAGGATGCCTTCAGGGCCTGGGACGCCGCCCGCGGGAGGTCCCAGCGAGGCCGCCGTACGGGGACCGGTTCCCCGGCGGAGCCTTGGTCGCCGGTGGCCGAGGCTCGGCGTACGCACATGAGGGGGACGACGTGACGACCACCGACCGACACCCGAGGCCGCGACGACGCCGTACGGGGGCGCGTCCGCCGATGCCCTCCGGACGCCGGGCGTACGGCCGCGACGCGCTCGACCGGCGTCTCGCGCCGGCAGCCACGGCCGCCGACGGACCCGAGGCGTCCGCGGCGACCCTCCGGCGCGCCGCGATCGCGACGCCGACGGCCCGAGCCGCCAGCCGTCCCGCCCCACGCTGCCGGCGTGAGGCACGGCCATGACACCGACCCTTGTTAGCCTGCTGGGCGAGCTGGTGGACGCGGCGGTGCTCTCGCCGCCGCTGGCGCGCGGCGAAGGGGTGAAGCGCAGCGACGTGGTGGAGCACATGCTCGTACCCCTCGTGCGCCAGTGGTACCGCTACGGGACGCTGCCGCGGCTGCGGGAGCCCTTGACGTCGGCCGAGCTGGAGCAGCTGCAGGAGGCGCTGCCGACCCCGGCCGAGATCGTGGCCCGGGTCGATCTCGCGCGGCGGGTGATCGCCGAGGCGGAGCGGGTCGCCGACGGTCGCGGGTTCCGCCTGCGGCCCACGATGGTGGGGGAGTGGGTCGCCACCCGGGTCGGGGCGGGTGAGACCGACGTGGCCGGGCTCGCCTCCGACGCGGTCACCCACGCCCAGTGGCGGGCCGGGTGCCTCGGCGAGCGGGAGTTCGCCGACCGCTTCGCCGGTCCGTACGACGACCGCTGGCGCAGCCACGGCGCAGGCAACCTGGCGCAGCGGCCCCCGTCGCAGCTGTTCCTCGGCGCCGACGAGCGCCCGCCGCTGCTGGACCGGCGCGACGAGCGCCCCGCCCAGGCCACCGACTCCAGCGTCTACCACCGCTACCGGCTCGTCTTCTCCGCCGCGGCCCGCGACCGGAGCCCCCACACGTGCCCGCGTCCCGCGTGCCACGACCTGCCACCCCGCACCGACGACCCGGCGGCGGCCGAGGTGGTGCGGGTCTGCGAGCCGTACGGGCTGGCCGAGCCGACCCACCACGTCGTGCTGCGCAGCGCCATGGCCGGCTACGAGCAGGGCATCGAGGCCGACCCGCCCGCGGGGAGCGCCCGCCGGCAGTGGAAGGAGTGGGTGGCGGAGTGCCCGCCCGTGGCCACCGCTCAGGGCACGGACCCGGCCGTCGTCGAGGCGGTGGCGTCGGCGGCGGCTACGTTCGGACGCACCGGGCTGGCGTGGGCGCTGCGGCAGGAGTTCGGCGACACCGCCCTCACGGAGGCGCAGACCGTCGCCTCGTTCATGCGTCGGCTGTGGCGCGAGCTGCACCGCCACGAGCGGCAGCACGCCGGCGCGGTGCGGCGCTGCCGGGTCGCCGCCGCTGTGGCAGCCAGCCTGCGCTTCGGGATCGGCGAGGAGGCGCGTGACTACCTCTCGCCCGCCATGCTGACCCCCGTACGGGTGGGGCAGCCGCTGCCCGCACGGGAGGTCCGGCGCGGCCTGGTCGACGGCCGGTACGCCGACGTGCTGGCGCGCATGGACGAGGACGTGGTGCGCGACCTGCTCCACGGGCACGAGGGATGGCAGCAGGCCTACCTCGCCGCCGCGGCCGACCTCGGCCCAGACGCCGATCCGCCGAGCCCCGACGAGATGCGCGACTACCTGCTCCACCAGCTCGGCCCGAAGGAGGACGCCCGATGACCGTGGCCGTGTTCGCCCGCGACG
>JBHAES010000335.1:0-5163 GCA_041855725.1 Actinomycetota bacterium | reverse complement strand
GCGGCGGCACGGTGAGGACGCCACCGACGAGCAGGCACCACACCACGACCACGATCATCCGAGCGGGCATGCGGAGACCTCCTGGGTGCGGTGGGCGAAGATCTTCAGCCGCCCGTCACGGCGGGCCAGCAACATCTGAGCGACCTGAAGGTCCCCATCGGCGAACTTCGACCCGTCCGGGTAGTACGTGGCCGACTCGGTCCGGTCCTCGCAGGTCAACAGTACGACCTCGGCGTCGGCGTACCGGGCAGTCCGGTCGACGGCTGCCCGGACCCTCGGAGCCGGACCCTTCGCCGAGAGCCCTTGACCCTTGTGGAAGCTCAGCAGACCCATCACCTGCTTCTGGAACGTCCCGTCGGTCGTCTCCACCAGGATCGGCGTCGGCTCGCTCGCACCCCCTTCGTAGTACAGCCGGGCTTCCTCGGCGGCGTACCGTTCGTACACCCGGATCGCTTCCTGCTCGAGCGCCACAGTGGCCGCGTTCGCGCTCGCTTCCTCGCTGCTGCACGGGGTCGGCGACCCCTGCGGCGGACCCAGGGTGGGCAACGGGGTGCACACCGGCACTCGACTCGACGGCACCGACCTGCCCGATGACACCACCGGCTGGGTCGCAGCGGTGGACACGCAACCAGGCAGCGCCAGCAAGGCCAGCGCCGCCGCCACGACACGACACCTGAGACTCATCGACGACACCGCCTTCCGGGGGGACCAGCGGTCACAGCATCCCACGCCCACCACCAGCGGTGAGAGTTATCCCAAGGCCTCTAGGGTGGCCCGGTCTCACCACCGACCGACCGGCTCCGCAAAGCTGACCTCGACGGCCAGGTGGTTGCCACGGCACTGTGTACTCGGCCATCAGGCTCGTAGCGGTCGGGTGGCGGGTGGGGGTCGCCGATCGCGGTGGCGTTCAGGGTGGCAGGGTCGGGGCGAGCCCGCTCCGGGGGCGAGGGTGCAGTGGAGCGGTTCGATCCTGCGTTCCGCCACGGGCAGTGCGTGTCCCCCAGGTTCGGTGGAGGCCGGTTCAATCGGCTTCGGCGGCTACCAGATGGGTGGGGGTCCGACGCCACGGCCGCCTCGGGTTCTGCGGCCGACGGTGCCAGCCGCGGCGCAGGGCCGACAGCGCCCGATCGACAGGGTGGCGCGGGGCTGATGCCCTCGACGATGCGCTCCGGCTCGCCCACGCGATCAGCGCCAGGGCGGAGGTCCGGCGTCCCGGCTCAGCCTCCCCGGCCGCGACGCACGGCCGGGCGATCGGCGTAGGCGCGGACGAAGACGGGCCGGTCGGGCCGTGACGTCGCCGGGTCGTAGCGGTACCCGGCGGCGTCGAAAGCGGTGACGGCCGCAGGGGTGCGGACCCGGCGGCGCACCAGCCACGCCGCCATCTCGCCGCGGGCCCGCTTGGCGAAGAACGACACCACCGAGCGGCGCCCCGTACGGTCGGTGTCCTCGAAGCGGGGCGACACCACCTCGGCGCCGAGCACGCGGGGCCGCACCACCCTCGCGTACTCCTCTGACGCGAGGTTCACCACCACCTTTGCGCCGGGGGAGGCGGCGAGGTCGTCGCGCAGCAGCTCGCTCACCGTGTCGCCCCACCAGTCGTAGAGGGTGAGGCCCCGGTCGGTGAGCACCGCCGTGCCCATCTCGAGCCGGTAGGGCTGCATGAGGTCCAGCGGGCGCAGCACCCCGTACAACCCCGACAGGATCCGCAGCGTCTTCTGCGCCTCGGTGTAGTCGCGCTCGTCGAAACGGTCCCGGGCGTTGAGGCCCTGGTACACGTCTCCGGCGAACGCCAGCAGCGCGGGCCGGGCGTTGCGCGGGGTGAACGGCGGGGCGAAGTCGCCGAACCGTTGCGCGGTGAGGGTGGCGATCTCCTCGGAGACGCCCATCATGGCGGCGAGGTCGGCCACGCCGTGCCCGCGCATCACCGCCGCGAGCCGCTCCGCCTCGTCGAGCAGCCTCGGCTCGCTGTGCTTGCGGGTGGACAGCGGGGTGGTGTAGTCGAGCGACTTGGCCGGTGACAGCAGCACGAGCATGCAGCCAGCGTACGAGGGTCGGCCCCGGGCAGGGCTGCGAGCGACAGGACCGGTCGCGCCGCAGCGCGAGGGCCGCCGTCGGAAGGCTGCCTCGCCCGTCACCGGACGAGGCCCGAGCGGCTCGATGCCCGCCCGGCGTGACCCGGGCCCACCCCGTCGCGTCCGTCGGCCAAGGGTGGTTGGATGGTCCCATGCGCGTCTTCAACTTCTCCGCCGGTCCCGCGATGATGCCCGCCGAGGTGCTCGAGGAGGCTCGTGACGAGCTGCTCGACTGGCAGGGCGGCGGCATGTCTGTGATGGAGGTCTCCCACCGCGGCAAGCCGTTCGTGGCCTGCGCTGCCGAGACCGAGGCTGCCCTGCGCCGGGTGATGGGCGTGGGCGACGACTACTTCGTCCTCTTCGTCCAGGGCGGTGCCACGGGCCAGTTCGCCGCCATCCCCATGAACCTCAGCGCTCCCGGCGGCGTCGTCGACTACGTGAACACCGGCCAGTGGAGCACCAAGGCCATCAAGGAGGCCACGGCGCAGGGCTGCGACGTCCGGGTGGTCGCCGACGAGTCGGCGTCCGGCTACACCACCACCCCGGCCGCCGGGTCGTTCAGCGTCGACGCCGACGCGGCCTACCTGCACTACACGCCCAACGAGACCATCGGTGGCGTCGAGTTCGGCTACGTGCCCGACACCGGCGACGTGCCGCTGGTGGCCGACATGTCGTCGACGATCCTGTCGCGGCCGGTCGACGTGTCCCGCTTCGGGCTCATCTACGCCGGCGCCCAGAAGAACATGGGCCCGGCCGGGCTGGCGGTCGTCGTCGTCCGCAAGGACCTCACCGGTCGTGCCCGCCCCGACACCCCCGGCATCCTCGACTACGCCAAGCTGGGCGCCAACGACTCCATGCTCAACACGCCGCCCACCTTCGGCATCTACCTGCTCGGCAAGATCCTGGCCTGGGTGGAGCGCAACGGCGGCCTCGCCGGCATGGCCGAGCGCAACCGCCGCAAGGCCGAGACCCTCTACGCCTACATCGACGGCTCCGACTTCTACTCCAACCCGGTCGCCGTCGACTCGCGGTCGTGGATGAACGTGCCGTTCCTGGTGGCCAAGCCCGAGCTCGAGAAGCAGTTCGTCGCCGAGGCGGCGCAGGCGGGGCTCACCAACCTCGCCGGTCACCGTTCCGTGGGCGGCATGCGGGCCAGCATCTACAACGCGATGCCGCAGGAGGGCATCGAGGCCCTGGTGCAGTTCATGGACGACTTCGCCAAGGCGAACGCATGACCTTCCGGGTCCGTACGCTCAACGCGATCAGCGGCCACGGCCTCGACCGGCTGCCCGCCGACGCCTACGAGGTGGGTGACGACGTCGCAGACCCCGACGCCATCCTGGTGCGGTCGGCCGACCTGCACACGATGGAGCTGCCGGCCTCGGTGAAGGCGGTCGCGCGCGCCGGGGCGGGCACCAACAACATCCCGGTCGCCGAGCTGGCCGCCCGAGGGGTCGTGGTGCTCAACACCCCCGGCGCCAACGCCAACGCGGTGAAGGAGCTCGTGATCGCCGGCCTGCTGCTCGCGGCCCGCAACATCGTGCCGGCGGCCGCGTTCGCGGCGTCGGTCGAGGGCACCGACGCCGAGATGAACGCGGCGGTCGAGAAGGGCAAGAAGTCGTTCGTCGGCTTCGAGCTGCCCGGCCGCACCCTCGGCGTGGTCGGGCTGGGCGCCATCGGGGTGCAGGTCGCCAACGCGGCGCTCGGCCTCTCCATGCGGGTGCTCGGCTACGACCCGGCCATCTCGATCCAGCACGCGTGGCAGCTCGGGGCGGCTGCCACGCAGGCCGACTCCCTCGACGAGCTGTTCTCGGGCTCCGACGTCGTCACCGTGCACGTGCCGCTGGTCGAGGCCACCAAGGGCCTCGTCAACGCCGAGCGGCTCGCGCTGATGCGCCCCGGCGGGGTGCTGCTCAACTTCGCCCGCGCCGGCATCGTCGACGAGCAGGCGGTGGTCGCCGCCCTCGACTCGGGCCACCTGTACGCCTACGTGTGCGACTTCCCGTCCACCACCGTGAAAGGCCACCCGAGGGTGGTGGCGCTCCCGCACCTGGGCGCGTCCACCGGCGAGGCCGAGGACAACTGCGCCGTCATGGCGGCCGAGCAGCTGCGCGCCTACCTGGAGCACGGCGAGATCGTGAACTCGGTCAACTACCCCGAGGCGAGGCTGCGTCGCACCCCGGGCACCACCCGCATCGCGATCACCCACTCCAACGTGCCCAACATGGTGGGGCAGATCTCCACGCTGCTGGCCGGCCACGGGCTCAACATCGCCGACCTGCTCAACTCCTCGCGCGGGGAGTACGCCTACACGCTGATCGACGTCGACGGGCCGGTCGGCGAGGGCGTCGCCGCGGGCCTGGTCGACGCCGTCACCGCGATCGGCGGGGTGCTGACCGTACGCGTCCTGTGAGCCCGCCCGCCCGGGTGGTTTCCCGCCTCGAGGGGGCTCGGTCCCGGGGGTGACCCTCGGGAGACCGAGCCGCTCGGCGACCCAGGGACGCGCTTGCTCTCGCGCGCTCCCTGTCCGCGACGAGGCAGCGGGCGCTGGCCCCTCTGCCGGGCCCGCTGGCCGGGTGGGCATCGCGCTGCTGTCGTGGCGCGGCGTGGGCGGTTCCAGCTGCCCGTGGCGAGGTCAGTCGCTGATGTCGTCACCCGACAGGTGGGGGGTCCACCCGATCCGCAGCGCCACCACGCCGTCCCAGTCGCCGTCCTCGAACAGCGAGAGGGACGCGTTGTGGATCCGGATCCACCCGGCCATGTCGCTGACCCCCATGAGCTCACGGAACAGGTACTGGGTGAAGAAGCCGTGGGTCACCAGGGCGACGGTGTCGTCGGCGTCGGCGTGGGCCCGCCGCAGCCGGGTGATCACGGCCTGGGCCCGCTCGGCGGCGCGCTGCTCCTCCTCGTACGGGTGGTCGTACCAGCCGTCGTCGGTGGCGTAGTCGGGCAGCCGCAGCCGCTCCGACAGCCCCGCCAGCATCGCCCGGGTGGCGCCCGGGTAGGGGGAGCGGTCGCCGGTCTCCTCGTCCTCGGAGAACGGGCCGCCCACCTCGTAGGCGTGCTGCATCGGCAGCAGCGGCAGGTCGAG
>JBHAES010000334.1:0-2970 GCA_041855725.1 Actinomycetota bacterium | reverse complement strand
TCGGGTCGTGCAGGTCGAACCCCTCGGGCAGGCCCGCGCCGTGGTCGGCGACCTCGACCACGAGCCGCCCCTGCTCGCGGCGCGGCGTGACCGTGACGGTGCCGGCCCCTGAGGCGAGACCATGCTCGATGGCGTTCTGGCACAGCTCGGTGATCACCAGCGACAGGCTCGTGGCGGCCGCGGCCGGCACCTCGCCGAAGCTGCCGTTGCGCACCGTGTGCACCACGCCCCGCGACGCGGCCACGTCACCGACCAGGCGCAGCAGCCGGTCGACGACGTCGTCGAACTCCACGGTGCCGGCGAAGCTCTGCGACAGGATCTCGTGCACCACGGCGATCGCCTGCACCCGCGACATGGCGTCGCGCAGGGCTGCCGCACCCTCGTCGGACCTGATCCGTCGCGACTGGAGCCGCAGCAGCGCCGCGACCGTCTGCAGGTTGTTCTTCACCCGGTGGTGGATCTCACGGATCGTGGCGTCCTTCGTGACGAGCTGGCGGTCGCGGTAGCGCAGCTCGGTGGTGTCGCGGCTGACGAGCAGGGTGCCGATCCGGCCGCCGGCGTCGGTGAGGGGCAGCACCCGCAGCCGCATGCTCGCCCGGTCGGTCTCGACGTCGACCTCGCTGGAGCGGCTGGCGAGCAGCCGGTCGGCCGCCTCGTCGACGGGGCTGCGGCCCAGCAGCGCCCGGGTGACCTCTCGCACCTCCTCGCCCACGAGGTCGCCGGTGAGGCCGAGGCGGCGGTAGGCGCTCACCGCGTTCGGGCTCGCGTACGTCACCACGCCCTGCCGGTCGAGCCGGATGATGCCCTCCCCCACCCGCGGCGACCCGGTGGAGCGGGCCATGCCGTCGGGGAAGTCGCCGCGCCACAGCATGTCGGAGAGGATGTCGGCGATCTCGAGGTAGTTGTCCTCCAGCTCGCCCGGTGCGCGGACGCCCATCTGGTTGGTGTGGCGCTCGACCACCGCGAGGCACCGGCCGGCGCGCATCACGGGGATCGCCCACACGTCGACGGGGATCCCGGCCTGCAGCTTGTTGTCGCTGGTCTCGCAGATCACCTCCGACAGGTAGGCCTCGGTGACCAGGTGCTCGGCGTCGTACGAGATCACCTCGCCCACCACGTCGTCCTCCAGGGCGGTGGGTCCGGTGGCCGGGCGCACCTGGGCGGCGACGAAGAACTCGTTGTCGTCGCGGCCCGGCACCCAGCAGATCAGGTCCGAGAACGACAGGTCGGCCAGCAGGTGCCAGTCGGCGACCAGCCGCTGCAGGATCTCGAGGTCGTCGGCGGTGAGGTCGGTGTGCTCGGCGACCACCTGCTCCAGCGTCAGCATGGGGGTCAACCTATCGACCCCGACCCGGTGGTCCCCAGCCGGTGTCCGGTCCGGGGACGGCGAAGGGCCCCCCGGCCGGTGCCGGAGGGCCCTGCGTACGGCTCACGCGTTCGGACGCTTGCCGTGGTTGGCGTTGCTCTTGCGGCGCGCGCGACGCTTGCGTCCACCCTTGCCCATGGTTGCCTCCTGATCCCGCCCGTGGCCACGGGCACGGTCGCCCATTGTGTCAGACCCGGCTGGCCGGGGCCAACGCCGCCTCACCCCTCGCGCGGCGCCCGGGTGACGGAGCGGTAGGTGGTGATCGACATCGAGATCCGGCTCACGAGGGCGACCGGCGCCGGCTGCAGGCAGCACGCCCGCCGCACCAGCTCCTTCATGAGCGCATACGCGTCGGCGTCGTCCATGCAGTGCTCGCACACCGCCAGGTGCGCCCGTACGGTGTCGGCCGACACCTCGTCGAGCTCCCCGTCGAGCAGCTCGTGCAGGTGGGCCAGCGCCTCGGCGCAGTCCAGCTCGGGCTCAGCCACGTGCCCCACCCCCGATCCCCAGCTCGGCGGCGTGGTCGGCGAGCCTGGCCCGCAGCTGCGTCCGGGCCCGGTTGAGCCGTGACATCACCGTGCCGATGGGGGTGCCCATGATCTCGGCGATCTCCTTGTAGGAGAAGCCCTCGACGTCGGCCAGGTACACCGCCATGCGGAAGTCGTCGGACAACGACGCGAGCGCCTCGGTGACGACGCTGTCGGGTATGCGCTCCAGGGCCTCGACCTCAGCCGACCGCAGCCCGGTGCTCATGTGCTGCTCGGCGCGGTGCAGCTGCCAGTCCTCGACGTCGGCGCCGTCGGCGGTCTGCGGCTGCCGCTGCGCCTTGCGGTAGCCCGTGATGAACGTGTTGGTGAGGATCCGGTAGAGCCACGCCTTCAGGTTGGTGCCCGGCCTGAACTGGTGGAACGACCCGAACGCCTTGAGGAACGTCTCTTGCACGAGGTCCTCGGCGTCGGTCGGGTTGCGCGTCAGCCGCAGGGCCGCCGAGTAGAGCTGGTCGACGTAGGCCATCGCGTCGCGCTCGAACCGGGCGGCGCGCTCGGCCTCGGTCTCGTCGGCGAGGTCGACCACGACCTCGGCGTCGTCGGCGTCGGGCGTGCTGGCGGGGCTCGTGGGCAGAGGCATCACGAACGACAGTACCGCCGCCGGACCGGCACCCGAAACCGACCGTCGCAGCGTGGTCACGTCCATGCCTGCCCAAACGCCGCCGCCGTCGCGGGCTATTCCGGGGCGTCGCCGCCCTCTCGACGGGCGCCGGGGCCGCCGGTGGCGACGGCCCGGACGAACCGGGCGACGGCGTCGACCAGCAGGGTCCGGGCGGCGTCGCGGCCGAGCAGGTGCACCGGCGGCACGAGGCTGTGGCCGGCGCCCGGCACCACGACGACCTCGTTGCGCTCGGACCAGCCGGGCGGCACGGCGGCCGCGAGCTCGGCGGGGGTGCCGAACGGGTCCCGCTCCCCCACGACCGCGAGCACCGGGGCGGTCACGGCCCCCAGCTCGGCGGCCCGGGACCGCTCGGGGCGGCCCGGCGGGTGCAGCGGGAACGCGAGCGTCACGACCCCGGCGGGCACGGGCAGCGTGGCCGCGACGGCGCCGGCGGC
>JBHAES010000333.1:0-4538 GCA_041855725.1 Actinomycetota bacterium | reverse complement strand
TGCCCGAGGCGCTGGAGCTGCGCGCAGCCGGTGTGCGGCTGCCGATCCAGAAGCTCTCGCACGTGCTCGACCTGGCCGAGGCGACGGCGGCGGTGCGCGCCGACGTGACGCTGACGGTGGTCGACGAGGCGTCGGCACGGCTGGTGTCGCAGGCTGCTGGTGCGCTGGGTCGTACGGCGCAGGTGCACCTCAAGGTCGACACCGGGATGCGTCGCATCGGGGTCGAGCCCGCGCAGGCCGTGGCGCTCGCCCGGCTGACGGCCGACCTGCCCAGGGTGCGGCTGACAGGACTCATGACGCACCTGCCGGTGAGCGACACCCCCGACGGCGATGCGTTCACCCGCGAGCAGCTGGCCCGGTTCGCGACCGTCGCCGACGCGGTGCAGCACGAGGTGGGCGAGCTGAGCCTGCACGCCGCCAACTCGGGCGGCATCCTGGGCCACACCGCCTCGTGGCTCACGATGGTGCGGCCCGGGATCATGGCGTACGGGTCCCTCCCCGACCGGACCACGCCCGCGACCGTGCCGCTGCGGCCCGCCCTCGAGCTGGTGAGCGTGGTGTCGTACGTGAAGCCGGTGCGGGCAGGTGAGAGCGTGGGGTACGGCCGGTCGTGGGTGGCGGCGGCCGACACGGTGGTGGCGACGGTGCCGGTCGGCTACGGCGACGGCTACAGCCGGCTGCTGTCGAACCGCGGATCGGTGATCATCGGCAGCCGGCTCCGCCCGGTGGCGGGGCGGGTGTGCATGGACCAGACCATGGTCGACCTCGGCCCCGACGGCGACGCCCGCGCAGGCGACGAGGTCGTGCTCATCGGCCGCCGCGGCGACGCGGAGGTGACCGTCTGGGACGTGGCCGCCCAGATGGGCACCATCCCGTACGAGGTCACCTGCCTGCTCACTCCCCGGGTCCGGCGGGTGCACACCGGCTAGGCTGGGGCCGCCCCGACGATAATTTCCGCTCCGACAAGGGATTTCACCCGACGCAAGGATTGGAGTCGATCTCGGCTCCCATCCTTGAGGGCCCCCCTGGCCGCGAGGATCGGAGCCCAGATCGGCTCCCGCGCACCTGTGGTCGCAGCCGCCGGCTCGCCAGGTCACCGCCGGACGGTGGGGATGCCGAACTGACGCTGGACGAGGGCGTCGTAGGTGCGGTCGCCGACGAGGCGCGGGAGGAGGACCGCCGTACGGGCCCCGCGGCCCACGAGGTAGCGGGTCCGTGGGCGTGCCTGCGCGAGCGCGTGGACGATCGTCGCGACGACGTCGTCGGCCTCGCAGGCGGTCGCAGCGGTCGACGAGCGCCGGTGGTACCGGGCGGCGGCCGCGCCCGCCTGCTCGTACGGCGTTCCCGCCGTGCGAGCGACGAGGTCCTTGGTGGCGGTGGCGTACCACGGGGTGCGGACGACGCCGGGCTGGACGACGATGACGTCGATCCCGAACCCGGCCGTCTCCTGGCGGAGGGTGTCCGCGTACGACTCGAGAGCCGCTTTGGACGTGTGGTACCAGCCGCCCATGGGCGAGGAGAACCGTGACGCGATCGAGGAGACGAGGACGATCCGCCCCCGCCCCGCTTCGCGCATGCCCGGGAGCACGGACTGGACGAGCTCGGCCGCACTGAGGAGGTTGACCTGGAGCTGGCGGCGGGCGTCATCGGCTGAGGTGAGCTCCAGCGGCACGAAGTCGCCGTAGCCGGCGCAGTGGACGAGGGCGTCCACCGCGGTCCGGCCCAGCCGTGCCTCGAGGGCTGCTGCTCCTGCCCCCGGTCGGGCGAGGTCGACGGTGACGGGGGTGACGCCGGCGGGCATCGCCTCGGCCCGGCGGGCGATCCCGATGACACGTTCACCCGCGGCTGCGAGGTGGCGGGCGAGGGCGTGTCCGATCCCGGAGGAGGCTCCGGTGATGACGAAGGGCGGCACCATGACTCCTTACTGTGAATGACGTTTACTCTTTCCAGAGAGTATTGTGAACGCTGTGCACAGTCAAGGACGCGAACCCGCCCCGATCCTGCAGGCGTGGGGACTGAGCGAGCCGTCTCGGCGTGGACCGCGGCCGCGCGTCGACCTGGCGCAGGTCGTCGCCGAGGCGCTGCGCGTCGCCGACGACGGCGGGCTGGGGGCCATGACACTGGCCCAGGTCGCCGGAGGCGTCGGCCTGACGACGACGGCGCTGTACCGGTACGTCGACACCAAGGAGATCCTCGAGGAGCTCGTCGTCGACGCGGCCCTCGGCCCTGCGCCAGACCTGATGGCAGGACGGGGGGACGACTCCGGCCCCGTGCACGCGTGGGTGGACGCGATGTGGGCGCGCTACGCGGCTCACCCGTGGCTGGCCGCCGTGCCGGTGCGCCGGGTCCCCCGCTGCCCCAACGCGTACGCGTGGCTGGCCGCGCTGGTAGGAGCCCTCGGGGACGCATCGGTGGCGCGCCCTCTGACGATCGCCGTCTCGATCGACACCCTGGCCCGCGGCCACGCCCAGCAGGCACAGGTCACGGTCGGCGAGCACCTCAGCCCCGCGGTGGCCACCGAGATCCAGTCCCGCTTCCCCGTGCTCGCCGCCGGCAGCATCCAGGTCGACCCGCTCGACGACCTGCACAGCGCCGTCCAGGTCCTGCTCGACGGCGCGACGCAGCACTGACCACCCGTACCAGGGTCGGTGAGGACGGCGTCGGCGACGGACGGCAAGGGCGAGGACGCACCCGGTGGGGAACGGGGGGACGGGTGAGCGGGTGCGGACGACGCGGGAGAGCGCTGACGCCCACTCCCCGGCGCCCACCCAGCAGCCGGTCGGAGCTCACCCCACCACCAGCCCAGCCGCCAGCATGACGATCATCCCCGCTGTGACAAGGGATTTCGCCCGAGGCAAGGATTGGAGCCGAGATCGACTCCCATCCTTGGCACCCCCTCGACCAGCGGATGAGACCCCCACGAGGCGAGCACTCGGACCCATCCTGGGCGCTCAAAGGTTCGAGCCGAGATCGACTCCCATCCTTGGCCGGGTACGCGCCCCGGGTCAGGCGACGAACTCGGCCAGCGACTCGTACGACAGCGGGGAGGTCTCCCAGGCCTGCCGGGCACCGTCGGGGCCGAGGTCGAGGCGCAGCACGTGGCAGGTATCGGTGAGGCACAGGTGCACGCGGGCGTGACCCGTGCGCAGCGTGCCGACCGCCATCGCCACCGGTACCTCGACGGCGCCGAGGCGCAGCGACGTACGGTGCCAGGCGCCGCTCGGGGCGACGAGGTCGCACGTGTGCCCCGCGGTGGTGAGCCGCAGCGCCCAGCCGGCGCCGTCGCGGACGAGGGTGACGTCGCGCACGTCGGGCAGGCGGAGCTGCTCGGAGCCGATCGCCAGCGACGGCCACGTCCGGGCGGGGCCGGTCGTCACCCACGGCCCGGGGGCGTGGGCGTCCTTCGGACGGCGCAGCTCCAGCCTCGTCAGGCGCGCGTGCAGGTCCGCGTCGGCCCCGGCGTCGGGGCGCGGGTCGCGTACGGCGGGCACCAGATGGGTCCACACCAGGTCGAGCAGTCGTTGCGACCCGGCCGGCTGCGCCGACGTGATCGCCACCACCAGGTCGTCGAGCACGAGACCGAACTGCCCGTACGCGCCGTCGAGGCGGTACCCCTCCCGCGACCGCCACACCTGGTAGCCGTAGCCGAGGCGCCACTCGGGGTTGGTCTCGGTGACGTCGGTCGGCACGTGGGGACCCGCGGCGAGCGCCGGCCAGCCGTCGGGCAGGCCGACGCCGGTCCGGTAGGCCTCGGCGAGGGTGGCCAGGTCGCGGGTCGTGGAGTGCACGCCGGTGAAGCCGAGCTCGCGGCCGTACGCGTCGGTGTCCCACGTGGGGTCGATGCCGAGCGGCTCGAGCAGCCGCGGCCGCAGGTAGTCGAGCAGGGTCTCGCCGGTGGCCCGGCGCACCAGCTCGCCGACGACCCACGAGGCGCCGTTGTGGTACGTGTGCCGCGACCCCACCGGCAGCGACGGCGGGATCCCGAGGTAGACGGCGGCCAGGTCGTGGGCGCCGGACTCGAGAATGGCGGTGACCGTGTCGAGGTCGTGGCCGGTCGACATGCTGAGCACGTGGTGCACCGTCTGCTCGGCCGTACGCGGGTCGCGGTCCGCGGGCACCGACGCCGCCAGCCGGTCGACGAGCCGGTCACCGAGCGACAGCCGGCCCTCGGCGAGCGCGAGGCCCATCGCGGTGGCGGTGAACGTCTTGCTCACCGAGTAGAGGAGGGGACGGTCAGCGGCGGTGTAGGGCGCCCAGTAGGCCTCGAGCACCGTCTCACCCTCACGCCGTACGAGCAGCGAGTGCAGGTTGACGCCCGGCTCGGCCTCCGTCGCCGCCAGGAACGCGAGCACGCCACGAGGATCGACCACGTCGGCAGCCTACGGCTCCGCACCCACCGCCGCGGCGCCGGGATCGTCGCTGCACCGGTCCGCCGCCCGCAGCCGGTGGCGACGGACGAGGGCGATCAGTTGAAGGATCAACCTCAAGGATGGGAGTCGATCTCGGCTCCCATCTTTGAAACCCGTGCCGACAAGGGG
>JBHAES010000332.1:0-4926 GCA_041855725.1 Actinomycetota bacterium | reverse complement strand
GTTCACCAGTGGCTCACCCAGCCGAGCACCCAGACCACGCCGTCGGCCGAGCCGGTCGACGGGCAGGGGATGAGCACCCAGGGTCGGTCGGTGACCAGCGTGCCGAGCCGCAAGACGGCGTTCGTCACGTTCGACGACGGGCCCAACAACCTCATCACCCCGAAGGTGCTCGACAGCCTGCGGACCCTCGGGGTGCCGGCCACGTTCTTCTACGTCGCGGGCCCGACGGGGCTCGCCAGCGCCGACCCGCGTCTCGTCGGCCGTACCTTCGCCGAGGGCCACTCCGTCTGCGTGCACAGCTACTCGCACGACTACCGCTACCTCTACCCGCGGCGGGTGGGCAACCAGGCCCACATCATGGCCGACCTCGACCGGGCCCTCGCCGGGATCCGTGCCGTCGCCGGCGACCAGTACGTGTCGCACGGCTTCCGCTACCCGGGTGGCCACATGTCGTGGAAGGGACTCGCCGCCGCCGACGCCGCCCTCGCTGCCCGGGACATGTGGTGGCTCGACTGGAACTGCATGAGCGGCGACGCCGAGGCGAACCCACCCAAGACCGTCGACGCCATGGTGGCCTTCCTCGACCGGACCCTCCGCAGCTCCGGCGAGCCCCACACCGCCGTGATGCTCAACCACGACACCAAGTCCCTCACGCTGGCCGCCCTGCCCCAGATGATCAAGCTCCTGCGGGACCGTGGCTACACCTTCGCGGTGATCGACTGACCGGCCCAGGGGGTACCGTCGACGGCATGGGCTCACGCAGCGTGGTCGGGTGGCTGGTCGCCGCCGGTGTGGTGGTGGCGGTCGCCATCGGCGCCCTGGCCTGGGTCGTCGTCGGGCCCGGGTCGGGACCGTCGGCAGCCGAGCTGCGGGCTGCCGCAGCCGAGTGGACCCGTACCGCCCCCGTGCCCGCCGAGGCCACCGACGTGAGCGTCGAGTCCTCCGGGGGCACCTTCAGCCGCCAGGTCACGCTCCGGTTCACCGCGTCCGACGAGGTGGTCGCCCGGTGGGTGGCCGACTCGCCCGCGCTCGCCGGCAGCGGGCTGTGGGAGGGGAAGCGGCAGGTCGAGCCTGGCGGCGGCGCCGCCCTGGCCTCGGTCACGATGAGCGCCGCCCCGACGGGTCGTACGGTGACCCTGTCGGCTTCCTGGAGCTGACCTGGAGGGCTAAGGTGGCGGCCGTGACCGATGATCCGGTGCTGGTCGAGGTGGTGCGCGGCGGGCTGACCGAGAGCGTCCACCGGGCTCGATACGTGGTGACCGCCCCCGACGGCCGGGTGGTCGCGTCGGCGGGCGACGTGGCGGCGCTCATGTTCCCGCGGTCGGCGAGCAAGCCGGTGCAGGCCGTCGCCATGCTCGAGAGCGGTCTCGACCTCGACGGGGCCCTGCTGGCGCTCGCGGCCGCCTCCCACATGGGCGAGGAGTTCCACCTCGCCGGAGTCCGCGAGATCCTCGCCGGGGCGGGCCTCGACGAGTCGGCGCTGCAGAACACGCCCGACCTGCCGATCGACGAGGAGGCCATGGTCGCGTGGGTGCGCGCTGGCCACGGCCCGGCGTCGATCACCCAGAACTGCTCGGGCAAGCATGCCGCCATGCTGCGCACCTGCGTACGTGCCGGGTGGGACCTCGCCGGCTACCGTCACCCGGACCACCCGTTGCAGCAGCACGTCCGCGCCACCACGATCCGTCTCGGTGACGCCTCGCTCGCCGGCCCGTCGGTCGACGGGTGCGGGGCGGCCCTGTTCGGCACGTCGCTGGTGGGCCTGGCGCTGTCGTACGGGCGCATCGCCGGCGCCAGCGGCGGCCCGGAGGCGGCGGTGGCCGCCGCCTACCGCGAGCACCCCGCCTACCCATCGGGCACGCGCCGCGACGAGCGGTTCCTCATGGAGGCCGTCCCCGGGCTCGTCTGCAAGGGCGGGGCCGAGGCGGTGCTCGCCGGCGGGTTGCCCGACGGCACCGGCATCGCCCTCAAGATGGCCGACGGCATGGGCCGGGGCCGTACCCAGCTGTTCGTGGCGCTGCTGCGTCGCCTCGGCGTCGACGCCGCCGGCCTGGAGCCGCTGGCCACCGCGCCGGTCCTCGGCCACGGCGAGCCGGTGGGCACCGTCACGGTCCGCAGGCTCGCATGACCGACCGCCCCGAGCCTCGGCGGGTCGTCGTGGTCGACGTCGCCAACGTGATGGGGTCCCGCCCCGACGGCTGGTGGCGCGACCGGGCCGGTGCGGCCGCGAGGCTCGTCGCCGCGCTCGACAACGCCGTCGCCGCCAGGCGGCTCCCGTACGACACGGTGGTGGCCGTGCTCGAGGGTCGGGCGCGGGCCGGGGCGGCGGAGCGGACGGGGGCGGTCGCGGTGGTGCACGCCCCCACCGACGGCGACAGCGAGATCGCCCGCCAGGCGGCGGCTGCGCTGGCCGGGGGCGACGAGGTGACCGTCGTCACTGCCGACCGGGGTCTCGTGGCCAGGCTCGCCGAGGGTGTGGGGGTCTGGGGGCCCCGCCGCCTGCTCGACCTGCTGTGACGCGGTGTCGGGCCAGCCCGACACCCGATCGGCCCGCCACCGGGATACCGGGCGGCCAGCGCAGTCGTCAGGATGATGGGCATGGAGAAGAACCCCGTCACGGGCTACCAGCCCGCCCCCGACGTGGCCGCGCCCGTGTGGGACGCACCGTCGTACGAGCCGACCTCGCTGGTGGCGACCACCGCATCGAGGGGGGACCTGCGCAGCCAGGACCGGCCCCGGCCCGCGGCCGGGAGGATCCGGAAGCGGCTGCGCCGGGTGCTCGGCGACACCACCTACCTGCTCACGGCCTTTCCGCTCGTGGTCACGGCGTTCGTGGTGCTCACCACGCTGCTCAGCTCGTCGTTGGCGCTGCTCTTGCTCGTCGTGGGCATCCCGCTGCTCGCCCTGTCGCTGCTCGCGGCCCGCGGGTTCGCGTCCGTGGAGCGCTGGCTCGTGGAACGCTGCGTCGGCCGCCAGATGTCTTCACCCCGCTACCCGCACCGCGCCGGCGGGCTGAGCGGCTTCCTCGACGCGGTCAAGGACCCGCAGTCGTGGCTCGACGTGCTGTGGGCGTTCGTGTCCTTCCCCGTGTCGATGGTCACCTTCTCGCTCACCGTCCTCTGGTCGGTCAGCACTGCCATGTTCCCCTTCGTTCCCCTGCTCCACCTGGTCGCGCCTGACTGGTCCTACCAGGGGCTGGGGTCCCTGCTGTCGCTGAACGACCCCTTCGCCTCATACCTGTTCGACCAGGTCTTCACGCTCGCGTTCGCGGTCACGATGCCGTGGGTGGTGCCCGCGCTGGCGCGACTGCAGAGCGGCCTCAGCCATGCGCTGCTGAGCTCTCGCGCCGGGATGGAGGAGCAGATCGGCGACCTGCGGGAGGCGCGTGACGCGGCCCGACAGGCCGAGACCACCCAGCTGCGCCGGCTGGAGCGCGACATCCACGACGGCCCGCAGCAGCGGCTGATCCGGCTGCAGGTCGACCTCGCCCGGGCCGAGCGGATCGCCGAGCGTGACCCTGAACGGGCCAAGAACCTGCTCGCGGAGGCCCGGGCCACCGCCCAGGAGACCCTCGCCGAGCTGCGGCAGCTGTCGCGCGGCATCGCCCCGCCCGTGCTGGTCGACCGAGGCTTCGACGCGGCCGTCGACGAGGCGGCGGCCCGCTCCGAGGTGCCCGTCACCGTGCAGACCGCCGCCACCGGCGTGCCCGACCACGTGGCCACCGCCGCCTACTTCGTGGTGGCCGAGTCGCTCACCAACCTCAACAAGCACTCCGGCGCCACCACCGCCACGGTCACGGCGGCCGCCGAGGGCGGCATGTTCGTGGTGACCGTCACCGACGACGGCATCGGCGGCGCCTCCGTCGCCAAGGGCCACGGCCTGGCGGGGCTCGCCGAGCGGCTGCGCGGGCTCGACGGCACCCTGGAGGTGTCGTCGCCGGTGGGTGGCCCGACCGTGGTGCAGGCTGTCATCCCATGCGGGTCCTGATCGCCGACGACTCGGTGCTGCTGCGTGAAGGGCTGCGGCTGGTGCTGGCCGACGACGGCCACGAGGTCGTGGCGGCGGTCGGCGACGGCGACGCCATGGTGGCCGAAGCCCTCGCCCTGCGCCCCGACCTCGTGATCACCGACATCCGGATGCCCCCGTCGCACACCGACGAGGGGCTGCGGGCCGCGGTCCGGCTGCGTACGACGTGGCCGTCGGCGCCGGTGCTGGTGCTCAGCCAGTACGTGGTGCTCTCGTACGCGGCCGACCTGCTCGCCTCGGGCAACGGCGCCGTCGGCTACCTGCTGAAGGACCGGGTGGCCGACCTCGACTCGTTCCTCGACGCCGTGTCGCGGGTCGCCGGCGGCGGGGTGGTCCTCGACCCGGACGTGGTCACCCAGGTGCTGGGCCGCCGTGACGCAGCCGACCCGATCGAGCGACTCACCCCGCGGGAGCGCGAGGTGCTGGAGCTCATGGCCGAGGGCCACACCAACGCCGGCATCGCCCAACGCCTCGTGGTCACCGAGGGCGCGGTCGAGAAGCACACGCAGCGGCTGTTCGCCAAGCTCGGGCTCACCGGCGACGACCAGGTGCACCGCCGGGTGGCGGCGGTGCTCCAGCTGCTGCGCCGCTAGCCGCGGACGGCCCGGAAGTGCACGCCGACGTCGGGGTCGACGAGCGGTTCCTGGGCGGCGGCGACCGTGCCTGCCACGAGGGTGGCGTCGACGGGCACCTGCCGGCGTACGAGGGCGAGCGCGATCGGTCCGAGCTCGTGGTGGCGGGCGCTGCCGCCGACCCGGCCGACGGGGCGGCCGTCGGGGTCGTCGGCGAGGTACAGGTCGGCGCCCGGGTCGGGCAGCTCGTCGACCGAGCCGTCGAGCAGCAGCCGGACGAGGCGCCGGGGCGGGTGGCCGAGGTTGTGCACGCGGGCGACGGTCTCCT